>NZ_SMMH01000006.1 GCF_004634215.1 Deinococcus fonticola
CGTATGGGGCGGTGATTGCTTGTAAATCCACGGTTTCAGGTTCTCTTTCACTCCCCTTCCGGGGTTCTTTTCACCGTTCCCTCACGGTACTATTCGCTATCGGTCACTGGGAATATTTAGCCTTACGCGGTGGTCCGCGTGGATTCAGTCATCGTTTCACGAACAACGACCTACTCAGGTGCTCCGAACGTCATCCAGTCGTTTATCTACGGGACTGTCACCCTCTGTGGTGCCGCTTTCCAGCGGCTTCGACTGGAGTGGATGAATCATTCTGTTGGAGTCCTACAACCCCAGGGAGCAAGCTCCCTGGTTTGGGCTCATCCGGGTTCGCTCGCCGCTACTGACGGAATCGATTTCTCTTTCTGTTCCTGCGGGTACTTAGATGTTTCAGTTCTCCGCGTTCCCTCTCTTTCGAGTACCCGTAAACGGGTGGGTTTCCCCATTCGGACATCCCTGAGTCAATGCGTATCTCCAGCTCGTCAGGGCTTTTCGCAGGTAATCGCGTCCTTCGTCGGTTCCAGTGCCAGGGCATCCACCGTGGATCCTTAGTATCTTGACCTTCTTTCGATTTCATCACGGCAACAACTTTGCTTAGTCGCCGTGTGGTTCGCTCTTCTTGCTCTTTCGCTTCTCGGTTGTCATGCGTCTCGCCTCGTTCGAGGCTCAGAAACTATATGCCCTGCTTCGAGATCTGTCAAGCGCTTCCTCTTGATGACCTTTTGAGATATTGACCACCATTAGGTTTAAGCTGTCGTTGACGTGGTTTTCAGTGTTTCAGATGAGGCAAAAGGATAGGGCGGTGAAGTCATGCAACTTCACCGCCCTATCCTTTTGGTGGATTACCCGCCGAGATAACTGGCGGAAAGTTCCTCGTTGCGGGCAAGTTCGGCGGCGGGGCCGCTCATCTTGACCTGCCCGGTTTCCAATACGTAGGCCTCGTCGCTGATGGCCAGGCTGGCGCGGGCGTTCTGCTCGACCAGAAGTACCGTGAGCCCCTCGTCGCGCAGGTGCTTGACCATCAAGAGAATGTCGCGCACGATCAGCGGAGCAAGCCCCAGACTGGGTTCGTCCAGCAGCAGCAGCTTGGGTTTAGCCATCAGGGCGCGGCCGATAGCGAGCATCTGCTGCTCCCCGCCCGAGAGCGTACCCGCAAGTTGCGCACGGCGTTCCAGCAGGCGCGGAAAGCGGCGGTAGACATCCGCCAGATCCGCTTTCCAGGGTTTGCTGCGGCGGCTGTAGGCGCCGAGCATCAGGTTGTCGGCCACCGTCATGCTGGCGAACAGGTCGCGGCGTTCCGGCACCAGGCAGATACCCTGTTGCACGCGGGTTTCCAGGCTCATGTTCTGGATGTCGTGGCCGCCATACCGGAGCTGCCCCTGCGAAGGCAGCACGCCCATGATCGAGTTCATGAGGGTGGTTTTGCCCGCGCCATTCGCGCCGATCACGCTGACGATGTGGCCCTGCGGTACGGTGATGCTGACGCCGCTGAGGGCTTCCACCCGCCCGTAACGGGTGTGCAGGTCAACGACTTCAAGCAGGTTGGGGGTCATGCGGCGCCCCCTGCAACAGCACTGTCCTCGGTCATGTCGACCCCCAGGTACGCTTCGCGCACGTCCTTGTTCTGGCGAATTTCGGCAGGGGTGCCTTCCGCGAGTTTCTGGCCGTAATTCATCACGACCAGGCGATCCACGAGGTTCATGACCAGATCCATGTCGTGTTCGACGATCAATATGGTCACGCCCTCGTCCCGCAAACGTTTCAGCAGGGCGGACAGTTCCTGCTTCTCGCCGTAGCGCAGGCCGGCGGCGGGTTCATCCAGCAGCAGCAGCGTGGGGTCAGCGACCAGGGCGCGGGCCACCTCCAGAATGCGCTGCTGACCCAGCGCCAGGTTCCCAGCCAGTTCGAACGCCTGATCGCCCAGCCCCACACGCTCCAGTTGCTTCAGGGCCTCGTGTTGTAGGGCCGCTTCCTCAGCCCGTTCCAGGTGCAGCATGCTCTGGAACAACCCGGCTTTGGCGCGGGCGTAGCCGCCCATCATGGTGTTTTCCAGCAGGGTCAGATCCGGCAGCAGGTGAACGTGCTGGAAGGTGCGGGCCATCCCCAGGCGGTGAATGGTGCCGGCATCGGCCTGCCCGATCTCCTTGCCGCCAAAGGTAATTTGCCCGGAAGTGGCGGGGTTCACGCCGGTTACCAGGTTGAACATGGTGCTCTTGCCCGCACCGTTCGGCCCGATCAGGCCCAGGATTTCTCCGGCGTGCAGATCGAAGGACACGTCGTTCACCGCCTTCAGGCCACCGAACTGCTTCAGAGCGTTGCGGACGCTGAGCAAAGGCGTGCCGGGCGCGGGTTTGGGGCGTTCGGGCAGGTGCGAGTCCTGCGGAAGAATACGAATGCGGTCTTGCGGCAGAAACCGCTCGATCAGCGGCCACAGCCCACGACGCGCAAATTGCAGGGTCAGGATCACGAGGATGCCGAAGACGATGGTCTCGAAGTTCCCCTGCGCCTTCAGCAGTTTCGGCAGCCAGTCCTGCAACCACTCGCGGAGCTGCGTGATGAGGGTTGCGCCGAAGATGCCGCCCAGAATGTAGTTGATGCCGCCCACCACCGCCATGAACAGGTAATTGATGCCCTCGGACACGCTGAAGGGCGTGGGGTTCACGAAACGCTGACTGTGCGCGTACAACCACCCGGCCAGCGAGGCGAACACGGCCGATACCACGAACACCTCGACTTTCATACGGAAGTTGTTCACGCCGAACGCTTCAGCGACGACGGGGCCGCCGCGCAGGGCCCGCATGGCGCGGCCCACCCGGCTTTGCAACAGGAAGGCGGTCAGGGTCATCACGATGGCCAGGAAAAACAGGGTCAGGTAAGCGTACTGGCGCGGCGACGTGAGCGGAGTCCCGAAAATGGAGATGGGCGGGATGTCCGTGATCCCGGTAAATCCGCCCAGCGCGGGCGTGTTCCCGAAAATGTAAAAGAGACTCATGCCCCAGGCAATCGTGGCGAGCGGCAGGTAATGCCCCGACATGCGCAGGGTGACGAGGCCCAGCGTCCAGGCGACGAGCGCCGTGGCGAGCAGCCCCACCGGCAGACCGATCCAGGGGCTCAGGCCGTATTTGGTGCTGATCAGCGCGGTGGCGTAAGCGCCCACACCCATGAAGGCCGCGTGCCCGAACGAGGTCAGGCCGATCACGCCGGTGAGCAGCACCAACCCGATGGCGACTATGGCGAAGATCATGATGTTGGTCATCACCGTGACTTTGAAAAGAGGCAGGATCAGCGGCAGCACCAGTGCCAGGACGAACAGGCCGGCGCCCAGCATGACGCGCGGGGTAAACCGCGGCGGGTTGGAGGAAACAGCGCGGCTGATCATGCGGCCCCGCCTTCCTTTCCACTCGCATCCATCGGGATTTTTTTCATTCTTCATCCTCCGGGATGTGCTTGGTCATCAGGGAACGCCACAGCAGCACAGGCAGGATCAGCGTGAACACGATCACTTCCTTCCAGGCGGAATAACTGAAACTGGCGAAACTCTCGATGAGTCCCACCAGGATCGCGCCGCCGGCGGCCAGCGGAAAGCTGACCAGTCCGCCGATGATGGCGCCGATGAAGCCTTTCAGGCCGATCAGGAAGCCGCTGTCGTACCCCAGGGCCACGCTTGGCCCGATCAGCATGCCGCCCATCCCGGCGATGATGGCGGCCAGCAGGAAGGTCAGGGAGCCAGCGGCGGTGGGGCTGATACCGACGATGCGGGCGCCCAGGCGATTCACGGCGGTGGCCCGCAGGGCTTTTCCGGCCATGGTGCGCTCGAAGAAGGCCGCGAGGCCCAGCATCAGCAGGGCGGACGCCAGGATGACCAGCAGGCTCTGCTGCGTCAGCGTGACCTGCCCCAGTTTCAGGTCGCCGGGCAGGAAGGGCGGGGTACGCGAACCTTCCGGGCCGAAGAAGGCCAGTGCCAGCCCCGTGAGCACCATGTGCAGCGCAACCGAGGCGATCAGCAGCACCAGCACCGTGGCGTTCTGAAGCGGCTGGTACACCACGCGGTACAGCAGCGGCCCCAGCGGAGCAATAAGCAGCATGGTCAGCAGCGTGTCCATCCACAGCGGCAGGTTCAGGGGGGCCACGGCGCGGATCAGGAACCACAGCGCTCCGCCGGCCAGAGCGGCGCTGCCCAGCGTGGTCAGGGCCTGGGTGCTGCGTCCGGAGCGGATGAGGCTAAAGGCCTGCATCACGGCGGCCAGCGCCAGCAGGAACAGCACCAGGTTCAGGGTGCCGGGGGTTTTGGCGGCTTGCAGGGCGGCCAGCGTCAGCGTGCCGAACACCACGAACTCCCCGATGGGAATGAAAATGACGCGCGTAACACTGAAGACCAGCACCAGCGCCAGCGCCAGCAGCGCGTATACCGCGCCGTTCGTCAGGCCGTCGGCCGCCAGCACCGGGAAGATGGACGGATCAAAAATCTGTTTCAGGTCGTTCAGGAACTGCATTTCCTCTCCTTAGGGCGCGGGGTGGTCAGGGCCTTCCTGAATCCGGCCAACCGGTTCACTGGCTGCATGGGCGGTCTCCTTTTTTTGGAACAAACGTTCGTTTGGTGTGTATGGTCACGTTTATAGCGCCTGGGTCTGTGCCGCACTTGAGGCCTGTCTGTTCGTTTATAAGGAACAGGATAACGTGAAAAAAGACCTGCTATAAAGGCGCCTCCCCGCCGCCAGCCGTCGTTTGAGGCCGCCTGCCCCGACAGGCCAAAGCCGACCCTGCAAAGATGCCCACTCCACTACCCCGATAGGCGCAGGGGCGCAGCAAAGGTGAGCGACGGCTATTCGTTTCGCCGCACCGGCTGCGCTGAAATGTGGAATGCTACGGGGCGTGCCGCTGCGTCGCCTGCCCTCGAACCTCGCGCTGGCTTACCTGGCTTTCGTGCTGCTGGTGTGGGTGCTGGGCGAGTTCGTGGGCGAGCGAACCGTGCCGACCCTGCTGCTGGCCTACGCCCCACCGCTGTTGTGGCTGCTGCCCGCCCCGCTGGTGTGGCTGTGGGTGCTGGTGCGCCGCCGCAAGGTGGGGTGGGCGCTGCTGGCGACGCTGCTGGCCGCCTGGGGTGCCGGCTTGTTTCACTGGCGGGCGCAGTCGGCTGGAAATTTGAAGGTTCTGACTTACAACGTGGCCCGCGGCACGAGGACCAACCCGGACACCCTGGCGCTGGCGCTGCGCCAGATCGGGGCCGACATCATCCTGCTTCAGGAAGCCAATTTTTACGACCCGAATTTCGTGACCAGGCTGGCCGCCGACCTGCCGGAATACAGCCTGTCGAGCGCCGCGGAAGTCAGTACCCTGACGCGCTTGCCAGTAATAAAGACCCAGACCTTCGACCTGCCGCAAAACCGGCGTGAAGTGTTGGTGACCCACCTGAAATGGCAGGACAAACCGCTGACCATCGTGAACGCGCACCTGGGTACGGTCATGCTCTCGCCGGTGTTGCAGGGAGACCTTCAGCGCGTGCGGCGAACCCGCGACGCCCGCACGGAGCAGGTGGGGGTGCTGCGCTCTATCGCCCTACAGGTGGACGGCGCGGTGCTGCTGGGAGGCGACCTCAACACGCCGCCCCGGGGCGTGATCTACCGGCGCTTGCGGGACATTTTCGGGCGTGACGCGCACGACGCGGCGGGGCGCGGGCCGGGCTGGACATTCCCCAGCCTGAAATTACGCATCGACCACCAGTTCACGCGCGACTTGCAACCGGTGCGGGCAACGGTGTTGCCAGGTGTGGGCAGCGACCACCTGCCGCTGCTGGTCGAGTACAGGTAACCCGGCTTAAAAGAAGAGAATAGGAAGCCATTCTGTTCTGCTGTTCTCACCTTCGCCGGGGAAAGGGCACAAGATTCTGCCTCTTCAACGGAGCGTCAGGGCCTGAATCATGCCGTAGGCGATCAGGGCCGCCAGCAGCAAACCCGCCCCCACGAACCACGCCGGGGCTTTGCCACCGTTGAGGCTGTTTGCGGCATTCCAGGCCAGGCGCAGGTTGACCAGCGACATGACCAGCAAAAAGGCGTCCAGCGCGTCCACTGCGCGGCCCGGCGCAACCTGCATCGGGAAGCCCACCAGCAACGTCAGACCCGCCAGCAGAAAGGCGATCAGCAGTTGCACGGCGTCACTGGACATGCGGGCATTATGCCAAGCGCGGCCCACCACCTGCCCGCAGTCTTCAGAGCAGTTCTCCGAATTATGCGCTCTAGGAAGGGCCCCCCAGAGCGCCCCATTCTTCGTTCTGCTCGTCTTAATTCACTCGCGCTGCTCGGACAAAAATCATGGCGTTCTTTTGTCAAATGTTCTAACCGAGTTCGTGGTACTGACCCCGGAAGTACACAAGCGGGTCGTCGTCGGTGAAGCGCGTGTACTCGATCAAGCCGGTAAACAGGGTGTGGTCGCTGAAGGTCAGGGCCTGATCCTTGCGGCACACGATCTGCGCGATGGTGCCGCCCAGCAGCGGCAGGCCCTCATGCTCGAACCAGGCCAGGGGCAGGGCCGGATCAGGTTTTCCGGCAAAGTGTTCACTGAGCTTTTTTTGCGTGCTGCTCAGGACGTTCAGGCCGAAATGGGTGACCTCGGGCCGGGAGAGCAGCGCGTGCATTTTCCGGTCGTGCCTGACAGCGACCCCCAGCGTGGGCGGCTCGTGACTGAGGCCAATCACGGCGCTGGCCGTCATGCCGCGGTGCCCACCATCGTGCGTGGCGGTCAGGATGCACACCCCGCTGCTCAGGCGGCCCAGGGTCTGCCACAGTTCGTCCCGGGTAATGGCGTCATGGGGAAGGGAGGGGGGGCTCATGCCCGCAGTGTAGCGGCAGCGTTACCGGCCGCATCACCGGCGGGGCGGGGTCGGCACGTTGGGAGTCTGCGCCGGGCTGGCCGATCCTGGGGCGCTAGGCCGACCCGAGGTTGCGGCGGGCTGTGTGTCGCGCAGAAGCAGGTTGGGCAGGCGCCTCAGGCCACTTTCCGGCACCGTGTCAGTCCAGCGGCGGTCACCTATGCGCACCTCGGTTCTGCCGGCCGGCAGGGTCAGGAAGCCGTAGTAGCCGTTGCCGTCCGTGAGGCCCTGCGCGACCACCTGGCCGTTCTGCCACACTTCCACGCTGCGCCCGCCCGGCCAGGGAACACCCACCACGCGCCCCATCAGGCCACGGGCCAGCGGGGGTGCCTCCTGCCAGCGGGTGGTGCCGCTCAGCACACCGCCCGGAGCCGTCAGCAGCTTCATGACCGAGGTCAGGCCCTGCGGCTGGGACTGCGTGTTGTTGTAGGTGGCCAGGGTCGGCACGCGGTACGAATACCCCACCCACCCCAGGCCCGCCGCCACACTGCGGTTGGCCTGCGAGGCGGTGACCTCGGGGCTGTTCAGGTACAGCGCCGTGCCCACCGCCAGCGGCGTGACCTGCCCATCGGCGCGGGTGCGCACGCTGCTGGCAAAGGAATTCCAGTTGTTGAACCACACGCCCTGATCGGCCACGGTGTCGCGCTTGTAGTTCATGGGCACGTTCAGGTCGATCAGGCCCTGGTAAATCCAGGTGGGCCAGTCCTGCATCACGTCGGTGTACGGACGCGAGAGGCGGAAGCTGCCCGGTTCGAGGGGCCGGGGCGCGTTCCCGTAGGTGATGGTGGCGGCCGTCATCCAGGCGCTGGGGCGCACGCTCTTGACCTCCAGCGCGATGCGGCGCACCAGGGCCGTGACCTGCTCGCGTTTCCACTGCTGCCACTGCGGGTCAGCCGGCAGCGGGCGGCCTTTCGTGCCCGTTTCGGCGTTGAAGCGGGCCACTGTTTTGGGGTCGTACCCCCAGTCGCCGCCGTCCGGGTAACGGATGCGGTCAAGTTGCACGCCGTCCACATCGTAGTTTTTCACCAGGTTTGCCACGGCGGTGGCGGCGTACTCGGCGGCGGCGGGAATACCCGCGTCCAGCCAGCCGTCACTGCCTTCCTGCCAGCTGCCGTCACTGCGGCGGGCCAGCCAGGAGTCCCTGGAGTTCGGGCCGTTGGTACGCATCACGTGTTTCGGGTTGGTGCTGGGCGAAGCCACATTGGCGATGCCGGTGACACTCGCCCAGGCGATCACGCGAATGCCTTTCTCGTGGGCCAGGCGCGTCACCAGCGCCAGCGGGTCGAAATTTCTCTCGAAATCCGCGTCGGTAATGGCTGGCAGGCCGCTTTTCAGGCACAGGCAGTCCCCGCGCCGAATGGCCTGCACGAACAGCACGTTCACGCCCATCCGGGTGGCGTCTTCCACCACCTGCCTGACCTGCACGCGGTTCTTTAACCCCGCGCCGAAGGCGTCCACCCACAGGCCGCGCACCGCCACGGGCGGCACCCCCGGCGCCAACTGGGGGGCCGGCGCCTGAGGAACAGGCGGCAGCGCAGGTGCAGCAGGCGCAGGCGTGGCAGGAAGCGGGGCAGCGGGTGTGAACCCCGAACCTGCGGGCACCGGAACAGCGGGCAGATTCAGTGGCGGTGGGGCGGGCAGCGTTTCCGGTTTCGTGGAATCCTGCGCCGCAGCGCCGGGGTTCACGGCGAGAAGCAACGTCAAAATGAAAGCGCGGCGCAAGGAAACACGGGTCATAGGGTCAGGCGGCAGACTAACCCACCTGATTCACAAACAAATGAAAAACCTGGCGCGACTGGCTTGCCTACTCGTCACAGTCCATTACCGTTCAGGCTTCAGCCTCTGTGCCCTCAGCCTCTTCTGAGCTGGCGTCGTCGGTTTCGGGGGGCTGGTAGTTGCGGTTCTTTCCGATTTCGCGGACGCGCCCAGAGAAGCGGCTTTTCACTTCGTCGTAGAGCGGGTGGGCGCGAATGTCGCCGGGTCTGGACGGCGCGGCGGGCGCATGCTGGGGGGCGGAAGCCGGGCGGGTCTGGGGCGGGGGGCGGGGGGCGCTGTACTCCGCGAAGGGCGCGTCGTCCAGCGAGGGTGGCCCGGCCTCCTGAAGGCCTCCGCCGATGTCCCCCCAGTCGGGTTCCTCGGTGATGGCTTCCACCACGTACAGTTCGCGGGTCGTGGTGGGAGGCGCGATGCGGTCTCCACCCTGCGCGTCTGCCGGAGCCGGGGGCGGGTCGGCAGGTGTTTCCGCGTCCCACGGGGCGGGCGGAAGATCCGGCAGCGGCGCGGGGGCCACGTCGTCCGGGCTGTGGGGCGGCACGCGCTGCTCCGGGGCGTCGCCGAAAGGCAAATCCAGTTCCGGGAAGTCGGGTGTGCCGGCGCTGGGCCGTTCCAGCGTGGCAACCGCGGGCCGTTTGGGCGGCAGACCGGCTGGAGCCGGCGCGGCAGCGTCAAGGTTTGGAGTGTGGCCGACTGGCACCGAACTGGCGGGTGCGGGCCGGGGAGAAGCGGCGCGGCGGGGGGCCGGGTCGAAGTCCGGCACGGCCTCCCCCACGGGCGCTGCGGCCTCGACCGGTCGCCGGGCAGCGACTGGAGCAGGTGGAGGGGCGGGTGTCGGTGCGGGGGCAGGGGTGCCGCCCCCTCCCCCCGCGCCTCCTGGGCCGCCCAGGTTTTGCCGGCGCCCCAGGTTGTCGGGGGCCACCAGCTCGAAGGTGACTGGGCCGAACACCTTGAGCACCAGTTTCGCCACGTCGTCGAACTTTCCGGCCAGTTGCCTGGCGTGGAATTTGTTGCGGTCATCGTAGGTGAGGCTCACGTAACCGGGTTCGGCGTGCTGACGGGCGGGCTTCAGGTACGCCTTGACCTGCATGCTGGCCTGCCGCACCACATCTGCCCAGCTGCCCTGCAGGGGCGCCGCCGGAACCATGCCCTCGGTCGCCTGCGCTACCGCTTCACGCACCGGCGTGGGGCCAGGGCCACTGGCGCCACCGCTGCGCCGCCCGGCGGGGTCGAAGTCGGCCACGGCGGGGCCAGCCGGTGCGGGTCTGCCCCCCTGACGGAGTGTGGCCAGTTCTTTTTCCAGGCGGTTCAGGCGCTGAAGCAGATCGGCGGGAACGGCCGCGCCTGCCGACGTCGGCGCGTGATGTCCACTGCTGCTCACGGCGTCGGCGGCCAGCAGGGCATGGGTCAGGCTCAACTCCAGGCTCTGCTGGTCGGCGCTGCGGGCAAAACGGCTCTCCTGCTCGTCCAGCGCCGCCTGCAGTTTCAGCAGGCGGGGAACGTCCGCGCCTTCCAGGCGGCCCTCTTCTCCCAGGCCCAGTTCAGCGTGCAGGGCCGCGCCAAAGGCGGCCACCAGGCCTTCCACCACCGTGCGGGCCGCGAACCCGTCGCGGTACAGGCCCGCCGCCCCGGACAGGGCCGCGCCCGCGTCACCCACCACCAGGGCGCCCGCGATGCCACGCACACGCTCGCCGGGCGGCAGGCCCAGCGCTTCCTCGACGCTGGCGCGGGTAATAGCGGTGCCGGCGGCCAGCATGCGTTCCAGCAGGCTCTCGCCGTCACGCATGGCCCCGTCGGCCAGGCGGCCGATCAGGTTCAGGGCGTCGGCGTCGGCGGTCACGCCCTCTTTGTCGGCCAGGCCCGCCAGTTTCCCCGCGATTTCCTCGGGGGTCAGGCGGCGAAAGCGGTAGTGCTGGCAGCGTGAGAGGATGGTGGGGATGATCTTCTCCGGCTCGGTCGTCGCCAGAATGAAGATCACGTGACCGGGCGGTTCCTCCAGCGTCTTGAGGAGGGCGTTGAAGGCTGCGCGGGACATCATGTGGGCTTCGTCCAGAATGTAGATTTTTTTTCCGCCGCGCATGGCCGCCAGGCCCACTTTCTCGCGCAGGTCGCGCACATCGTCGACGCTGTTGTTGCTGGCCGCGTCGATCTCCAGGACGTCCGGGTGGCTGCCTGCCCGCACGGCCAGGCAACTCTCGCACTCGCCACACGGTTTGGGGCCGTCCGACAGGCAGTTGGCCGTCATGGCGATCAGGCGGGCGGTGGTGGTCTTCCCCACCCCGCGTGGCCCGGAGAACAGGTAGGCGTGGCCCACCCGCCCCTGCGAGAGGGCCGCCCGCAGCACATCCTTCACGTGCTCCTGACCGACGATGTCCTCCCAGCGAATCGGACGCGCACGCTGATAAATGGCGCTCATGGGCGCCCCCCTGGCGTGGGCTGTGGGTTATGGGGGGTGGGATGGAGAAAAAGACCCCTCAGCCAAGGCTTTTTCTCCATCCACCGCTTCCCGCCGACCCCTGACCCGTTCACCCGTTCAGTGTAGCCCCCGCGCTCCGGTCAGGCAGTGACCCGCCTCACGCCGCCACCTTACGGATTGACCTTGATACCGAAGGTGCCGCTGGCAGTGACTTCCTTGCCGTTCTTCTGGCCTGCAGCGTTGATCCCGCCGGTGTACGTGTTGATGGGTGTGCCTTTTTTCGCGGTGACGCGGATGGGGAATTCCTCGCCCACCAGCACCCGCGTTTTCGGCAGGGTGACGGTCACGTCCGGCGTGGTGCTCTGCGCGCTCAGGGTGAAGGTGCCGGGGTGGCTCTGGGGCGTGTACCCGCCCAGACGCCCGGTCAATTCCTTCGTCTCGCCGCCGCCCACCGTCAGGGTGGAAATGGACTTGCCGCCCGGCTCCGCGATCACCACGTATCCGCCCGCGCACCCGTTATGCCGCAACTTCCCGATATCCTGCACGCCCAGGTACAGGGCCGGAAACAGCGAGGCCACCATGAAGCCCAGCCCCAGCGCCGACACGCGCGGCCTGCGCCAGTTGATGGCCGCGAACGCCAGCCCGCCCGGCCCCAGCAGCAGCGGCATCAGCAGGGCCAGCAGCGTATGCCCCCGGCACGGATCGGTTAAAGCTGCGCCCCCCAGCAGGCGCACCAGCAGCACCAGCGCCGCTCCCACAGCCCAGCCCGCCAGCAGCCCCGGCAGGAAATGTTTCGTTTCAAAAGCGGGCACGTTATCCACAGACGGCGAAGAACCAGACACGCCCCGCAGCTTACCGCCTGGTCAGCGGGACGGATGCCGCCAGCGGCCGGGAGGAACAGCGGCCGGCAAATCGAACTGTCCAGTCAGGCTCGCTCTCGACCGTTCGACTCCAGGCTCAGGTGGCGCTGGTTTCTGGCGACTCGTCGGCCCCTTTGTTCCTCATGTTGGGGCGGGGGGCCAGGACGGCCAGCAGCAGCAGGCTGAGGCCGGTGACAAGGACGGCGAGGCCAGCGACGGCGCGGGGATTACTGAAGTTCAGGGCGTCCAGGGTGGCGCCTTTCAGGCCGGCGAGGCTGACCAGCCACAGCCCGGCTGTCCAGTGGGCGCGGGCGTCCAGATCACCATCCAGACGGGCCGCCCGGACACAGGCGCTGATGCCCATCAGCATGGCGGCGGTGCTGCCCGCCAGCAGCCACCACTCGTGCATGGCCGGCCACACGAACAGCCCCGCGCTGACGGCCAGGGCCAGGAAAAAGCCGAACCACCAGGTCTGCTGCGCGGAAGTGAGCCCTGGAAGCTGGCGCAGGGCGGTGGCCGAGGAGGCGGGAAGCCGGGAAGCGAGCCAGTCGCGGCCGGTGCTGTCCAGCGTGAGCCAGCCCACCAGCAGGAGGGCCCAGGTGCCCAGCCACTCGATGACGCGCGGAACACCTTGCGGGAAGATCCAGGCGACGTGGCTGAGGATGGCGGCGACTGCGCCTAGAACCAGCAAGGCGGGCACGCGCTGACCAGCGAGTTTCAGGGGCAGCCCGGCCGCCAGCAGGGCCACCAGGGCGCAGGCCAGGGCAAGGTGCGGCGCGTTGCCATCGGGCAGCAGCGCCAGCGCGAAGGTCAGGAGGGCCAACGCCACCCCCTCCACAAGCGCCTGCCCCGTCCGAGCGTTATGGGCGGTCAGCAGGGCCACTAAAGCGGCCAGCACGGCGCCCAGCAGCAGGGCCAGGCGCTCCGGGCGGGTGTCCACGGCACCTAGCAGCGACACGCTGCCCACCAGCAGGCCCGGCAGCGCGGCCCAGTAGAGGGTGTTCTGCACGGGCCTGAACAGGTGCGCGGTGCGCTGCGTGAGCCACAGCAGGGCGGCCAGCCCCAGAACGGCGCCCAGCACGGGCCAGACCGGGCCGCTGGACAGCCCCAGCAGTGCGGCCCCCCCGCCGAGACCGGCCAGCCATGCCAGATCAGGCGTCTGGCGGTGACGCGCCTGCCAGAAAGCGGCCCGCAGCGCGCCGACCACTGCGATCAGCGCCGGGAGGGCCTGTAGAAATGGGGCCCACGGTGGCGCCAGGCCCGGTGTGCCCAGCCCCCACAGGGCGGTGCCGGCCAGGGCCAGGGCGCCCAGCCACACCCACAGCCGGCTGTGGCCGTGCAGGCCGATGACCAGCACCGTCAGGGCCAGTCCGGCCAGGGCGGCGGGTTCGGTGCGGGCGCCCAGCAGGGCAACCAGGAGGGCCGCGGCCAGGCCCGTCGCTCCGGCGGTCAGGCTGCTGGCCAGGGTGCCGGCCAGCGTGTCTTCCGGGTCGCGCGGGGTGTGGCGGTGGTGCCGCCAGCCCCACCAGGCCGCCCCGGCCAGCACCAGCAGGTTAAAGACGCCCGGCGCCAGAACGGTCTGAAACCCAGGATGCCGGCTGAGTGCAAGTCCCAGCGCCAGGCCCACCAGCGCCTGCGGGGTCACGCTGGCCCACACGGCCGCCAGGCGCACCGCACTGTCCTGAACGTCGTCCGCGTCGGGCACCCCGGCGGTGGAGCGCAGCAGGGTCAGCACCGGCAGAAGTGCCAGCAATGAGAACCCTACCCACAGGGCCATCCCCAGCACAGGTTCAGTGTTCAGGTGCAGGGCGCGGGTCAGCACGGCGCGGCTGAACAGATCGCCAGCGTCCAGCGTGGACAGATCCAGCCGCGGCAGGACGTGGCTGACGGCCGCCACCAGCCAGCCCAGCGGCAGCAGCCCGGTCAGGGTCAGCGTCAGGGTCAGCGCCGCCCGCCAGGCCTGCGGGTTGTCCGGCCCTTCCAGATCATCTTCCTGGGAAGCGTTGGCAGCGGCGCTGTCTTTCAGGGAAGGCCGTGCGCCCAGCAGCGCCGCGGCCGAGAGCACAAAGACGGCGCCGGCCGCCGGAATGGACAGGCGGTTCAGGTCGTCGGCCAGCATCCACACACTGAGGCTGGCCCCTCCCAGCGCCATGACGCCCAGCAGCGGTTCGCGCCGCCGCAGACCGTCCCAGGTAAGGGCGGCACTCAGCAGCAGCAGGCCCAGCAGGATGATCGCCGGCCCCCCCTCCTGCGGGAATTTCTGCGCCAGGCTGCCCAGCCCCAGCGCACTGACGCCGTAGCCCAGGCCGCGCAGCGCGCCCGAAACAGGCCACGGCACCAGCCGGGCTGTGCCGTACAGCACCGCCCCGAAGGCGAAGACCGCCAGCAGAAGCGTCCAGGCGGGCCACCCCAGCGCCCGCAGGGTAAAGGCCAGCCCGCCCAGCACCAGCGCCCCGCCGAACACGCTGATGCGGGCGCGGCTATATTCCGGCCCCCACAGTGACGACTGAGCTGGCACGTGGGCCGCCGGCGTGGTCAGCATCGGCGCCCTGGGGGAGGCAGCAGCAGGTAAGGATGCAGCAGCGCCGGGAGCCGCAGCCTGGAACACCGCGCCGGGCTGGTCTTCCGGCCACGGGGAACGCGGCTGGAACACGGGAGCTGCTTGAGGCGAGGACGGCGCAGCCGGGACATCGGGGGAAGGGGTGGGCCTTTCCTGCCCCGCACCGGGCGCGGCCTGCGGCGGTGGCACCGACGCGGCGGGGCGCGCTTCCTCGCCCAGCCGCACGGAAGGCGGCAGGTTGAGCGTGGCCCGCAGTTCCAGCAACTCCTCGCGCAGCAGGTTCGCCTTGCGCTCGGCGTCCTGTGCCCGCGCCTGCGCTGTTTGGGAACGCACAAATGCCACCACAGCCAGCACCAGAGCCAGCAGTATGAACAGGGCCGACATGCCTCAGCGTACCCTGCCGCCCGCAAAAACCGCGCCCATTTGCAGGCGCGGTTCAAACCGGAGGCGTCGGCCGCGTCAGTTTCTGGCGCAGCTGGGGCAGACGCCCATAAATTCCAGGCGCACGTCGGTGACCTGAAACCCGGCAGGCAGGTGCGCGTGCGGAATGGGCGGCACCGAACTCACCGGAACGTCGAAAATGGCGCCGCAGGTGCGGCACACGGCGTGGTGGTGGTCGTCGCCCTCGCGGCGGTAGTCGTAGCGGGTGGCCTGCCCGACGCGCTCGATGGGTGTCACCATGCCGTCGCGCACCAGGGCGTCCAGCGCGCGGTACACCGTGCCGAGGCTGACGCTGGGCAGTTTTTCCCTGACCTGAGCGTGAACCTGCGCGGCGTCCGGGTGCGCCCGCGAGGCCTGAAGCACCTCGATGACCGCTGCACGCTGTTTTGTCTGCCTGACCATCGTCATTGCGTTCTCCCTAACCCCTGGCAGCCTAGCACTGCTTCCCGGATTTTAAAGGCTGCATCTGACGGAATGGTGACAGGAAGCACCGCCAGGCCGCAGACTTGAAGCTGTTATGCCGCAACGCCTGCTGCCACTGCTGACTTCGGAACCGCAATCGGGAGACGCCCTGGGGGCCGCGCTGGGCGTGGGGCGCGTGACCGTGAACACCCTGGCGCGCAAACTGATCGAGGACGGTGTGCCGCTCCTCATCTCGCGCGGCGGGTACGCACTGCTGCCGGGAACGCCCGCGCCGCAACTGCTGGAGATCCGGGGACAGTTCGGGCGGGCGCGGCGCTACGCGGGCACGGTGGGCAGCACGCAGGACGAGATTCGCCGCTGGGCCGACGACTCGCAAGACCCCGCGCCGCACGGGGCGGTGTACGTGGCCGAGCGTCAGACCGGTGGGCGGGGCCGGCGCGGGCGGGCCTGGGATACCGCGCAGGGCGCGCTGGCCTTCAGCCTGCTGCTGCGCGGAGCGGCGGGGCAGGGCCTCCCTGAACCGTCGCTGCCCGAACTCTCGCTGTCCGAACTGGCGCTGATGCCGCTGGCGGCGGGCGTGGCGCTGCACGAGGCCAGCGGCGGCGTGGGGGGCCTGAAGTGGCCCAACGACCTGCTCTCGCCGGATGGCCGCAAGATGGCGGGCATTCTGCTGGACGCCGATCTGCGCGGCGAGGAGGTGCGGCGGGCCGTGCTGGGCATCGGCGTGAACGTGACCACCGCCCCGCCCGGCGCGTCGGCCCTGAACGAGTGGAATCCGGGCCTGTCCCGCGCCCGGGTGCTGTCGGACGTGCTGGCCGCGCTGGAACGCTGGCTGGTGGCCCCGCCTGGTGAGGTGCTGGATGCCTGGCGAAGCCGGAACGTCACGCTGGGTCAGCGCGTGCAGGTCACCACGCCGCAGGGAACGCAGCTCTTCACGGCCCTCGACCTGGACGCGGGGGGCGGCCTGATCGTGCAGAACGAAACAGGTGAACAGAGCACCATTCACGCCGGAGACGTGCAGCTGGTCGGCCAGTGGGCAGCCTCACCCGCCTGAGCGCAGGTCGAGACGTCGAGCACCGTGTCCTTTCGACTGGTGCATGTGCCAGGCCGTTCCCAGGCCCTTATCAGGCAATGGTGAGTTCGGTCAGGCGTCGGTCAGAGGCGGTGCACTACGCTGGCCTGGATGTCTTTTCGCTTTTCTCTCACGCCGTTTCTCCTGCTGCTGGGCTTCAGCCTGGGCGGCCCGGCGGCACCGGCCCAGGCTGTGAACGCCGATGCGCTGGTGCCGGTGGTGCAGGGCGCTTTCAAGAAGTGTGGGCGCACCCTGGCGCTGAATGACGCCCTGAGCCGCGCGGCGCGCGACGTGCTGCTGGGCAAGGAGTTGCAGCCGGCCATCAAAGCGCAGCAGTTCGCGGTGTTCAGGGCCGAGGAGTGGGAGTTGACCTTTCACGGCAACACGACCTGGGCAGCCAACACCCTGGCCGGGCAGTGCAGCAAGCTGGGGGACATGCGGCAGTACGGCCTGTCCACCGACGGCCAGAAACTGGTGGTCATCGTGGCCCAGGAGGCCAGCGTCGACCTGACACACAAGGCCCGCTGGCTGGCCGAATTCCTGACCCTGACCAACCGCGCGCGGGCGCAGGCCAGGACGTGCGGCGACAGGCGCCTGAACGCCGCCGGGCCGCTGCGCTGGGACTCGCGCCTGGAAGTGGCGGCGCAGGGGCACGTGCAGGACATGATTCGCCTGAACTTCCGGGGCCACGTGAACCCGCAGACCGGCAGCGAACCGTGGCAACGCGCCCAGGCCGCCGGCTTCCGGGGCGGGGTCGGCGAGAACCTCGCCTACGGCATGCTGACCCCGCAGGACGCCGTGAGCGAACTGCTACGCAGCCCTGCCCACTGCGAGAACCTGATGGACAGCCGCTGGAAGCTGTTCGGGGCGTCGGTGGCGAACGGCACGGCGTCTACCCTCTTTCCGACCTACTGGGCGCAGGTGTTCGGAGCGCCTTGAACTGAACCGTGAGGGGCCAGCACATAAGCGTCGTTCTCGTGCGATGAAATGAACAGAAGAAGGTTGCGGCGCCGGAGTGGGTGCTACCCTGCCGTCATTAAGGAGCCGGCCCCGAACGGGCCCGACTGGAGGACGCAAACATGCTGATCATGGAGGAAATGGAGGCGCGGGGGCACGAGAATCTGACTCTCCTGCACCACGCGCCGAGCGGCCTGAAGGCGGCGCTGGCGGTGCATTCGACGGTGCTGGGCCCGGCCATCGCGGGCGTGCGCCTGCGCGAACAGACCGAGGAACTGGCGGTGCGCAGCGCCCTGGCCCTTTCCGAGAGCCTGACGCTGAAGTCGGCGCTGGCCGGCCTGAACCTGGGCGGCGGCGCGTGCGTGCTGATGATGCCGGAAGCCGGGGTAGACGACCCGCACGCCCGCGAGGCGCTGTTCCGGGCGCTGGGGCGGCAGGTGGCCCCGCTGGCCTCGCGGGTGGTGCTGACCGAGGACCTGGGCGTGACCCCGGCCGACATCGAGTTCGTGGGGCAGGAAACCCCGGCCACGCTGGGAAAAAACACCGATACCGGCACCATCACGGCTTACGGCGTGTACCGGGGCATGAAAGCAGCGGCAAAGTACGTGCTGGGCACCGAGAGCATGCGCGGCGTGAAGGTCGTGATCATGGGTGTGGGCGTGGTGGGCCGGGCACTGGCCGGACACCTGCACCGCGAGGGCGCGAAACTGATCCTGTCGGATTTCCGGCTGGACAAAGCGCAGGCCCTGGCCCACGAACTGGAAGGGTCGAGCGTGGTGCCGTGCCAGGAGGCGCTCGACACGCCCTGCGACATCCTGGCTCCGTGCGGGTTCGGGCACAGCATTCACAGTGGGGACGTGCCCCGCCTGCAATGCCGCATGATCGCCGGGGGCGAGCACCACCCCCTGACGCTGCACGGTGAGGAAGCCGTGAAGGAAGCGGGCATCACCTATATTCCCGATTACGCCATCAACGCGGCGGGCCTGATCGCCTCGGCCACCGAGATCCCGGCGGATCAGGCCGCCGAGAAGGTGTACCAGACCGTCGGACGCATCATGGCGTTCGCCGAGCAGTCCCACAAACCTCCGCACGTCGTCGCCCGTAAGATGGCCGCCCGCCGCATCGGGCTGATCGGCAGCCTGGGGCGGGCATGAAGAGGTCTGTCGTGCATAATTTGGGGTTTATGGAACCACCCTCCGTCAACCCAACCTCCCACGCCGCAGGCAGGTTCAGCGCATGACTGCCCCCTTCGTAATCGGGGTGGCGGGCGGCTCGGGCAGCGGCAAGACCACCGTGACGCGCCGGGTGATGGAAACGGTGGGGCAAGACCGCGTGGCGGTGCTGAATCAGGACAATTACTACCGCGATCAGTCGGACATTCCCTTCGCGACGCGGCTGGGGACGAATTACGATCACCCGGCAGCCTTCGACTGGACGCTGCTCCGCGAGCAGTTGGACGCGCTGCTGGCGGGCGTGCCGATTGAAATGCCGGAGTACGACTTCGCGCAGCACACGCGCTCCAGCACCACGACGCGGGTGCTGCCGGGGCGGGTGGTGGTGCTGGAAGGCTTTTTCGCGCTGTACGACGAGGAACTGCGGGGGCGCATGAACCTCAAGGTGTTCGTGGACGCCGACTCGGACGTGCGCTTTATCCGCCGCCTGCTGCGCGACACGCAGGAACGCGGGCGCACCCTGGAAAGCGTGATAGAGCAGTACCTGGAGTTCGTGCGCCCTATGCACCTCAGTTTCGTGGAGCCGACCAAGCGCTACGCGGACGTCATCATTCCCCACGGCGGCATGAACGAACCCGCGCTGGACATGCTGGCCGCCCGCATCCACACAGCGGTGTAAACGGGCTTCACCGTTGCAGCTCAGGCCGTCACCAGCCCTGTCCCGGCGGCCAAACCAGCAGGCGGTGAGGCCCTGGGGCGGCTGAGTACCTGACTGCTGTGGCGTTCCTTACTGTTCTTAAGTAATGGCTTTAGGATGTGGGGCGTGACAAATGCCGACCCGTCCTCCCGACCTGCCCCGCCTCTGAACACCGCTGGGCCTCCGGTGTTTCCCGGCGTAACCGAAGCAAAAACCCATCATCCGTTGACCTTGCCGCTGCTGGGGCTGGTGCTGCTGTCGTTTCTTCCGGCGCTGATCCTGACCCTGCAGCGGGTGGCGTACGAACAGGCGCAGAAAACAACGGCGCTGGTCATGGATTACCCGGCCCTGGTCACGCAGGCCCGGCGCTACGGCCTGGAGCCGCAGGCGCTGCTGAACAGGTACCGGGCGCTGGGCGTCAATGGCGTGGCGCTGTACGAGGACACCATTGCCAGCCTGGAACAGCGCGGCGACCTCTACCTGAAAAACGGTGCCGACCTGGCCGCCGATTTCCCGCGTCAGAACGTCAAGACCAACGCGGTATACATGCGCACCAGCGATCCGGCGGTGGCACAGGCCCTGACGGGGCGCTACACCATCCCGACCAGGGAAGTCACGATTGGCGGAGAGAAGTGGACCGAGTGGCCCAGTGACCCGCGTTACCTGCCCGCCGGGCCGAACAAGGCGCTGGTGGGCGACCTGAAAAAGCAGGGCCTGGTACTGGTGTACCGCCCCTACAACGACGAGGCGGTGCCGGTCAACAAGGTGGGCAGCGACTGGCCGGACGTGCCTTACATCGCCTTTACCGGGGATGAAGTGATCGGGGCGCGCACCCCGGAACTGCTGGCGCAGGTGGATAAGGCCATGGGCCAGCGCAAGCCCGCAATCATCGAGGGGAACATCCAGAAGGGTCTGGAGGAGCTGGTGGTGAGCCACGGCGGGGTACGCCTCTTTGCGCTGTCGCCGAGCTGGCAGAACACCCTGAACCCGCTGGACGTGGCCAGCAAGTTCAACCTGGCGGCGCGTGAACGCGGTCAGCGGCTGCTGTACCTGCGGCCTTACCCGACCATCAACGAGACCGAGGCCATGCTGACCCGCACGGCAGGCCTGCTGAAAAAATCCGGGGTGCAGGTCACGTCGCCCGTCGTGCAGGCCTACCGGCCCAGCGGGACGCTGCGCCTGCTGAGCGTGCTGGGGCCACTGGCCGCACTGCTGATGCTGGGCCTGAATTTCCCGCTGCGCCGCCTGGGCCTGATCGCCGCGGGCCTGACGCTGCTGCTGTGCTTTGGCCTGAACAGCTTTCATCCCTTCGAGGGCGGGGCGCTGGTGGCCGCCGTCACGTTTCCGGCGCTGGGGCTGGTGCTGCGGCGCAGCCGGGTCACCGACTGGTTCCTGGCCACCGGGCTAAGCCTGCTGGGCGTCGTATTCGTGTCGGCGCTGGGGGCCAGCACCTCCAGCACCCTGGGCCTGGAGCCGTTCCGGGGCGTGGGCCTGACACTGCTGCTGCCGCTGGCGCTGGTGGCCGCCAGTTTCCTGCCCCGGCAGGACATTCGTAAAACGCTGGGTGACCTGTACGCCTCGCCCATTCGCCTGGGAGAAATTGCCGTGATGGGCCTGGGCCTGCTGCTCTTGATGACCGTGTTCGAGCGGCGCGGCAACGCCACCGGCGGCAGCGTCAGCGATTTCGAGGCCTCGCTGCGCCGGGAAGTGCAGGACAGCATCGTGCGCCCGCGCTTCAAGGAGGTGGGCGCGCATCCGCTGGCCATCCTGGGCCTGAGCCGCCGCCTGCCGGGGTACTTCAGCACCCTGATGCTGCTGGCGGGCGTGATGGGTCAGGCCAGCATCCTGAACACCTTCTCTCACTTTCACACGCCGTTTCTGATCAGTGCGGCGCGCTGCTTTATCGGGCTGGGCCTGGGGCTGGTGCTGGGTCTGCTTCTGGTCAAGGCCGTCGAGGTCGGGATGAAGCTCTGGGTCAGTTACGGCCAGACCCCGGCCCGGGGCGCACAGGTGAACGCATGAAAGTCGTCATCAGCGGCTATTACGGTTTCGGCAACACCGGGGACGAAGCCATTGCCCTGGCCATCACGCGCGAACTGAAAAAGCAGGGCCACACGCCCGTGCTGCTGTCGAACACCCCCGAGGAAAGCGCCGCGCAGTACGGGGTATCGGCGGCCCCACGCATGAAGCCGGCCGAACTGCTGAAAGCCGTCGCGGGCGCGGACGTGCTGCTCTCGGGCGGCGGGGGGCTGCTCCAGGACAAAACCAGCAGCCGCACGCTGGCCTATTACCTGGGCATCATCCGCACTGCCAGGCTGCTGCGTAAACGCGTGATCATCTTCAACCAGAGCATCGGGCCACTGAGCCCCGCTGGCGAGAAAAAGGTAGCCGCCGCCTTGCAGGGCCTGAAAGTCATCGTGCGCGACCGGGGCAGCCTGGACACCCTGCGCCGCATGGGCGTGAAGGCCGACCTGGGCGGCGACCCGGCCCTGCTGCTGGAGCCTTCGCCGGAACTGGTACGCAACCCGCACGCGGTGGTCATCGCGCCGCGCGGCGACGTGACCGAGGCGCAGGAGCCGCTGCGGCAGATGGCGGCGCACCTGCGCGAGCATGGCCGGCACATCATTGCCCTGAGCCTGATGCCCGAACAGGACGACGCGGCGGCCCGCGCCCTGGACGCCGATCAGCTGGTCAGCACCCAGGATCCGCAGGCGGCGCTGGACATCATTGCCAGCAGCGGGTTCGTGGTGGGGGTGCGCCTGCATGCGGTGATTCTGGCGGCGGCGGCGGGGGTACCGTTCGCCGGAATCAGTTACGACCCCAAAGTCTGGGGCTTTTGCGAGGACGCCGGAGCGCCTGTTCACAACACCGCCCCGGATGTCCCCACGCTCACCCGGCAGGTCTACCAGCGCACCACGCCCGACTGGTCGGCCGTCGAGGACATGAAGTTCCGCGCCCTCCAGAGTTTTGCAAGTATCACCCGCTGAGCCGGCGGCAATGAGGAGTCGAGCAGGAGGAACAGCAATCAAGAGATGCTGTTCCTTTTCGTATAACCCCATCTGAGGCTTGCAAAAAAGACCGTTACAGACAGCAAAATTTGGCGGAGACGCATAGATTTGACTTTTCCTGAATAACGGGCTATCTTTTTATTATCACCGCCAGAGAAGGCGGGTTTTTTATTTTGGCCGTTCCGAGGGCAGGCGGCGCACCGGCAAACGAACCCAGCCGCGCCGCGACATCCAGCGCAGCAGCACCACCACCAGCGCCCCGCCGAGTTGCGCCTGCCACAGCGGCACGCGCGAGTACAGCAGCAGGGTGACCCACGCACCCGCTGCTGCGGCCGTGGCGTACAGCTGCTCGCGGCGGTACATGACTTCCGGCACCTCGTTGGCTATCAGGTCGCGCACGATGCCGCCGCCCACCCCACTGATCGTTCCGGCAAAAATGACGCCCAGCGGCCCCAGCCCGATCTTGATGGCCCCCAGCGCCCCGGAAGCCGCGAAGAGGGCCAGGCCCGCCGTGTCGAAAAAGCGCATGGTGCGCTCGAACCGTGCCAGCCGCTCGCCGAAGCCGAACCCCAGCAGCGACCCCGTCAGGGCTGCCCACAGGTAGGTTTCGTCGCGCAGAAAGAGGGGCGGGGTCTGCCCGGTCATGGCGTCCCGGATGGCCCCGCCCCCCACGGCGGTCACGCAGCCCAGCACCACCACGCCGAACAGGTCGAATTTCTTGCGCACGGCCAGCAGTGCCCCCGACATGGCAAAGGCCAGGATGCCCAGCAGGTCCACCCAGTGCAGGCCCGCCTGCCACGTCACGGGGGACAGTTCGACCAGTTCCACCCCACTACTTTAAAGGGGTTGGGGGCGGCCGGTTGCGGAGCCGGTCCGGGGGCCACCCATCCACATCTCCACTGCCCCTTTCTCCCTGCGTTACACTCCTCTTTGACGGGCTTCACGCGGGCGGGTCTTGTGTTATACTTTCCGCTGTTGTCTCGCCGGAGTCCTCCCTGGGCCTGGTTGAGCAGTTGCCCCGGCAGCACCTTCAGGACAGCGCCGAGCGGCTCCACGAGGAGAAAAATCATGGCCAAGCACCCCGTTCCCAAGAAGAAGACCAGCAAGAGCAAGCGCGACATGCGCCGCAGCCACCACGCCCTCACGGCCCCCAGCCTGACCGCCTGCCCCCACTGCCAGGCCAAGAAGCTGTCGCATCACATCTGCCCCAGTTGTGGCTACTACGACGGGCGTCAGGTGCTCGCGGTCTAATCCCCTCCCCCGAGGCTTTTCCCCCGTTCACGCGGGGGATTTTTCTTTGCCGCGCGGCCGCCCTCCACCTTTTGGCTCTCGTGCCAGTGCGCGTGCTCGCGCTAAACTGCGCCGTATATGCCCGCCAAGCCCCTGAAGAACGCCCTTCGTACCGCGCAGAAGACCCGCACGGCGGCACGCGGCGCACTGCTGTGGGGCTACGAGCAACGCCTGAGCCGCGAAGTGAAGACCCACGGGCGGCTGCCCCGGCACCTGGGCCTGATTCTGGACGGCAACCGCCGCTTCGCCCGGGCCGCCGGGGTACAGCGCGAAGTGGGCTACGAGTTCGGGATCGACAAGGCCCACGAGGTGTTGCAGTGGTGCCTGGAACTGGGGATTCCCGCCGCGACCATCTGGGTGCTGTCGACCGACAACGTGCGGCGCGACCCGGAAGAAGTTGCGCACCTGATGCAGCTGTTCGACCGCGAGGCCCGCAACCTGGCCCGCGACCCGCGCATTCACGCCAACGGCGTGCGCGTCCGGGCGATCGGGCAGCACGAGAACTTCCCGCCGAACGTGCTGGAAGCCCTGTCGGAACTGGAGCGCAAGACGGCACACTACACCGGCATGCGCCTGAATATCGCGGTGGGGTACGGCGGGCGCGAGGAAATCGTGGACGCTGTCAAAGCCCACCTGCTTCAGCAGCAGCAGGAAGGCAAAACGCTGGCGGAGGTCATCGAGGGGCTGCAACCCGAGGACATCAGCCGTCACCTGTACGCCGCCGACATCCCGGATCCCGACTTCATCATCCGCACCAGCGGCGAAATTCGCCTTTCGGGCTTCATGCTGTGGCAAAGCGTGTACAGCGAGTATTACTTCTGTGACGTGTACTGGCCGGGCTTCCGGCGCGTCGATTTTTTACGTGCCTTGCGCGACTTCCAGGGCCGGGACAGAAGGTTCGGGAAGTAAAGAAAGGAGGCTCAGAACCGACTGCCCCGAGCCTCCTTATTCATGGGTTCAGCGCGGCTGCATGCTCTGGCCCTGCTCGATGTTCATGGTCAGGTTCACCCGCACGTCCTCGATGTCCATGGTCATTTTCATGGACATGTTCGTTTTCTGGGACAGGGTGACCGGCAAGCCGGCGGGCGTGTAGGCGCTGGTGCCGCCAGATTGAACCTTCAGCAGTTCGGCGCGGATGGTCATGGGCATGCGGGCGTCCTGACTGGTGAGGCTGAATTGCCAGGCGGCATACTGGCTGCTGGTGTCGAACACGTGCTGGCCGGCGGCATTCAGGCCCTGGTAGGTGGTGGTGGTCGTCACGGTCAGCGGACTGGATTTGAAATTCTGAAACAGCTGCCCGGCTTCCTGACCGGCGAAGGCGCCCACCAGGCTTTTCATCAGGTCCTGCATGTCCAGCGACAGGGTGACGCTGTGGGGTTGTCCGACCTGCAGGGGCACGCTGTAGAGGGTTGCGCTGTTGCCGCTCAGGTCCTTCGAGAGTTGCTGCAATTTAGCTGGCGTCAGGGTTTTGAGCATGGCGTTCATCTGCGGCTGGTCACTGTCTATCTTCAGTCCAGTGAGCTGCCCGTCGGGGGCCACGCCCTGCGTGACGCGCAGGGTGAGGTTCTGGGCTTTGCTGAAGGAGGGGCTGCCGGGAATGGCGGGCAGGGCCTGCACGACACTGCTGACCAGCGTGGTGTTACCGGCGGCGTCGCGGCTGGCCACCTTGAAAAAGACCTTGCCGTTCACGGTGGTGGTGCCGGCGCTGTTCATGGCGCTGATCCCCTGCTGCAGGCTGCGCCTGACTTCCTCGAGCTGAACGGGCGTGACCTGGCCGCCGGGGCGGGCGCTGACCTGCACGTTCGCCACCGTCAGGCGTGAGGTGGTCACGCTGCGCAGTTCCACGTTGGTGCCCACCGGCGCGCTGAGCTTCAGCCGTGCCGGGGCGGTTGAGGGCGCCACTGGGGCCGGGGAGACGGGCGGCTGCAAAACAGGTGATTGCGAAACAGACGGCTGGGTGATAGGCGCAGGGGTAGCGGGAATAGCATTGGTCCCCTGGGCGTGGGCCACAGGCAACAGCGTCAGGGACAGAAACAGAATCTTTTTCATCACTTCACTGTACGCAGGCCGGCGGGCCAGGGTTCCCCAGTTTGCGCGTATCTGCGGCATATTAAGGTCATGACTGAATCACGTTCCCTCCGGCCCGACGCGCGGCTCGTGCAACTCCACGCCGAACGTGGTGACCCGCTGCGGCTGCTGGCGCAGGCCCTGGCGGCGCTGGAAGAGGCCGACTGGGGCCTGCTGTTTTCCGGCGAGGCGGCGCTGGCCCGGCAGCTGGTGTCCCTGCTGGGGCCGGGGACGCTGCGCGTGGACGGGCGCCTGAATCTCAGCCGCGGCGCCTTTGCCGAAGCGGGCCTGGCGGTGGCCGACCTGCACGGCGACCTGGGCGGGGCGCGGGCCGTGTGGCTGTTCGAGCCGGATGCCCGCACGCTGGAACGCGCCGCGCGGGCAGGCGTCAAGGTGATCGTGGACGCCACGCTGGCCCCCGGCGGCGGCTGGCCGGAACGCGGGGCGGATTACGTGGTGTACCGCAACGCCGCGACGGTCAGCGGGCATACGGACGTGCAACTGGCCGCGCTGTTTGGCCTGGGCCGCGCCCCGGAACCCGCCGCGCCGGCCCCGGACGCCCTGAGCGCGGCGCTGGCCCTGCGCGACGTGGCCACCCTGCCCCTGCGCCTGGCGCGCAGTGCCCGCACCGTCAGCAACGTCGCCGAGCGCCTGGGCGGAGCGGCCCGTGAAGCCGGCCCCACGGCCCTGCTGCTGATGCACGACGCCGCGCCCGACACCCTGACCCCGCTGGGCGGCGTGCTGGCGGCGGCCAGGCACGTGCCGGACGGACTTCTGCTGACGCCGGGGCTTCAGGACACCGACACGGTGCTGGCCCTGCTGCGCGGCCCACAGGAACAGGAACGCGAACCCCGTGAACTGGAACAACCGCAACGTCCCGCCGAGCGCCCGCAACAGGAACGCCGGGAGGACAGACGAGACGAGCGCCGCGAGGAAAAGCGGGAAATGCCGCGCCGTTTCGAGCGCCGCAGCCCACGGGACAGCAACCCGCGCGAAGGTGGCCAGCGGGAGGGCAGTCAACGGGACAGCAGCGCCCGGGATAACAGCCCACGGGAAGGCGGGCGCGACCAGAACCGGGGGGAGCGGCCCCAGGCCGACCGGCCCAGCATGCCCGACCGGCAAAACCGCCCAGACCGTGCCCAGCCGGACGAACTGCAACGCTTCACCTTCGAGGCCGCCCCGAACACCGACTTTGACGCCGACCCGCGTCCCACCGATCCCCGGCCCCAGGAAACCCAGACCGGCAACGAGGAGGTGTGGGAGCCGGAAATCGTGTTCAGTGACCTGGAGCACAGCACTCCGCCCCTGACCCACACCGTCAGCAACGGCCCGGATGCGGCCGATCAGCGCAGTGGCGTCCCGGATGTCCTGGGGCCAGGGGCGGCGCGGCCCGCCGCCGACCTGGCGGACGCCGGAGACGCCGCGCCCACCGTGCAGCCCAGTGCCGCCACCGTGCAGGCCGCGCACATGGTGGAGGAACACACGCCCAATCCCGAGCCGGATTTGCCCGCCGCACCCGCCGTCGGCCCGAATACCAGCACGGACACTCCCGCGAAGGAAGACCCCGCCGCGAACCTCACCGACGAACAGGCTGCCATCTACGCCCGCCTGCGCGAGTGGCGCAATGCCGAAGCGAAACGCCAGGAAATCAGCCGCTTCATTATTGCCAGCAACGCCAGCCTGGCCGAAATTGCCCGCCGCGTTCCGTACACGCTGGACGACCTGGCCGCCGTGCGCGGCATGGGCAAAGCCCGACTGGAGAAGTACGGCGAGAAAATTCTGGCGGTCGTCCGCAACTAAAGCCCACCTCAACTCAAAGAAGATGACTGCGAGAATCAGGTCGCAGTCATCTTCCTGTGTGGCCGACGGCCCCGCGTAGACTGCTGGCATGATCGAACTGAGTGACGTGCAGGCCGCCGCGACTCGCCTGGAGCCGCATGTCCACCGGACACCCGTGCTGACTTCGCGCACGCTGAACGCCGCGCTGGGGCGCGAGTTGCTGTTCAAGGCCGACCACCTTCAGAAAACCGGGAGCTTCAAGGTGCGCGGGGCGCTGAACGCCGCCCTGCAACTGCCGGCCGGTACGCCGGGGCTGGTGGCCCTCTCCAGCGGCAACCACGCGCAGGGCGTGGCGTTCGCGGCCCGCGTGCTGGGCGTTCCCGCCACGATTTTCATGTACGACGACAGCACCGACCTGAAGCGGGGGGCAGTGCGGGCCTATGGCGCGGCCGTCATGGATTCCCCGCGGGCCGAAGGTGACATTCACGCCCGGGAGTACGCGGCCCAGCATGGCTTTCATTTCATTCACCCCTACGATGACCGGCACGTCATGGCGGGGCAGGGAACGCAGGGGCTGGAATTCACGCAGCAGGTCAAGGATGCGCCGGACGCCGTGCTGGTCGCGGTGGGCGGGGGCGGCATGGTCAGCGGCATCGCCACAGTCATCAAAGCCGTGTGGCCGCACACCCGCGTCATCGGGGTGGAACCGGCTGTGGCCGACGACGCCCGCCAGAGCCTCGCGGCAGGGAAGCGCGTGAGCCTGCCCGCACCGCCCCAGACCGTCGCCGACGGTGTCCGTTCCCTCTCGGTCGGGGCCTTGACCTTCCCGGTGATGCAGGGCCGTGTGGACGAGATCGTCACCGCCTCCGAGGACTCCATTCGCGCCGCGCACCGGCTGATGATGCAGCACCTCAAGCAGGTGGTGGAACCCACCGCCGCCCTGCCCATTGCCACACTGCTGGAAGGAAAGAACCTGCCGGAGCGGCTGGGCGTGTTCATCTGCGGCGGCAACTGGCTGCCCTGAATATCCCCTGAATGTCCACGCGAAGTGAGCGCCTGATCGAGCGCGTGTGCGGCCCAGGACACCCGCTGGCCCCCAGCCTGCACCACTGGGGCCTGACTTCGGGCGCGTTTCTGGCCTTCGTGGAGAGCAACGAGAGCAAGTTTCGCCGCAAAGTCCGGCAGGTGGGTGATCCGGCCGCCCAGCTTGACCTGCTGGCCGAGTGGGCCGTGGCGCGGCACTTCCTGGCAGACCGGCGTTTCACGGTGCAGTACGAGCCACGCCGGGCCGAGGGCGGGCGTAGCGCGGATTTCGGGGTGACCTTCAAAACGCATACACCCTTGCAGGTGGAGGTCACGCGCCTGCGCGCCGGGGGAAGTGCGCTGGACATCAAGCTGGCGCGAGTCCTGAGCGACAAGGTGGGCCAGCTGGCTCCAGGCAGCGCGAACCTGCTGGTGGTCAGCCTGCCGCCGGACGACGGCCCACTGGAAGGCGCGGCAGACGCGCTGCTGGCCGCCGCGTTCAAAGTGCTGAACAACGCGGCGGCCTCACCCCTGCCGCCCGAGGCTGGCCGGGACTTTCAGCGTGGGCGGCCCCGGTTAGGGGCGGTGTGGCTGGTGAGCGATCCTGCCGAGCTGCGCGGCCTGCACCTGTGGGTGAATGCACAGGCGAAACACCCGCTGCCGGCGGAGGTGCTTCGTTTTCTTTACTCCTGATACGGATTCCGTTTTGGGAATTGGGAATGGAACAAACGGAACCCGTTTTTCTCCTTCTCGTTTCGCTCGGCTTGAACGTTTTATCCACGATTCAGTCCAGGTTGGGAGGAGTCGGGCCGTACTTGCGTTCGGTGGGCAAATCGGCTTCGCTGTGCACAGCCTGCGCAATCTGAGCGGCCAGCGGGAAGTCCACCGCGCCGTACCAGGCTTCCTCCAGTTGCCCGCCGCGCTGGCGGTACACGCACAGGGTGGGGCCGTACCCGCACGCGCCGAGGCAACCGCTCTGGGTCAGGCGCAGCGTGCCGCCCTTCTTGTAATAGGCGAGGTTCTCACGTTCCAGGTACTTCCACAGGGCCTGAAACAGCAGCGGCGAGCCGAGGCGCTGACAGGTGCCGTTCTGGCAGACCAGCAGGTGACCGTTGGTGGGAAAGAACTTGGCAGACATGGCTTCAATTCTCCGGGATGATGATGAGGCGGCCCTCGTCGCGCAGCACCTTGACGCGCACCTGGTACGCGGCATGCAGGTGCTCCGGCGTGAGCACCTGCTCCGGCGTGCCCCCGGCCAGCACGCGCCCCTCGTGCAGCAGCAGCACGTGATCGGCGCGGGCCGCGAGGTTCAGGTCGTGCAGCACCGCCACCACGCCCAGGCCGCCCGCCACCTCGCACTGAAGGTAACGGATGACC
This sequence comes from Deinococcus fonticola, assembly GCF_004634215.1. Taxonomy (NCBI): domain Bacteria; kingdom Thermotogati; phylum Deinococcota; class Deinococci; order Deinococcales; family Deinococcaceae; genus Deinococcus; species Deinococcus fonticola. The sequence continues at coordinate 29,778 of NZ_SMMH01000006.1, forward strand.
TCCAGCGCGTACCCCAGGTCGAGGTGATTGGTGGGTTCGTCCAGCAGCAGGAAGCGCGGCCCGGCCGCCAGCGCGCGCGCCAGGGCCACCCGCTGTTTCTCGCCGCCGGACAGTTCCGTGACGCGCCTGTCCGCGAACCTCAGCGTGTCGGTTTTGTGCAGGGCGTCCTGCACCCCCTGCTCGTCGGCGGGCGTCCAGGGGTGTGTGGGAATCAGGCCCCACTTCCAGCCGCCTGCGCCGCGCCCCAGCGCCACCACGTCCCGCACGCGGGTTTCGGGCGGCAGGGCTTCGGTTTGCGCCAGGTAAGCCAGCAGGCGTGAACGTTCCGAACGGCCCCACGCCGCCAGCGGGCGGCCCAGCAGCTCCACCCGCCCGGATTTCACGGGACTGAGGCCCAGCAGGGCGCGCAGCAGCGTGCTTTTGCCCGCGCCGTTCGGCCCGATGATCGCGGAGAACCGCCCCGCCTGAAACGAGGCACTGACGCCCCTTACCGCCGGGAAACTGCCCGCCTGCACATGAACGTCGATGGCGGAAAGCTGATCGCGGCTGGCTGGTGGCTGATCCGTCCGCTGATCCGTTAGCTGGGCCGACCGTTGGGCCGTCATTCCTTCACGCCTTTGCGCAGCAGGTACAGGAAGAACGGCCCACCGAGCAGGGTGGTAACGATGCCCACCTGCGAGAGGGGTGTGGTGCGGGCCAGCAGATCCGCCAGCACCAGCAGCGCCCCGCCCAGCAGCGCGGACAGCGGCAGCAGCACTTTATGACTCGCGCCGAACGCCAGCCGGACGATGTGCGGCACGATGAGGCCCACGAACCCGATGATGCCCACGTAAGCCACCGCGCCCGCCGTGGCGAGGCTGGCGGCCACCACCACAATGAGGCGCAGACGATCCACCGGAATGCCCAGGCTGCGGGCGGTCAGGTCGCCCAGTTGCAGGGTGTCCAGCGCGCGGGCCAGCAGCAGCAGCACGCCGCACCCCAGGCCCACGTAAGGCAGAACGGTCAGCACGTCCTTCCAGCCGCTGAAACTCAGGTTACCCAGGGTGTACGACAGCACTTGCCGCGCCCGGTCTTCACCGCGCAGGATCAGGGCCGTGGTGGCCGCGCTGCACACGCTGCCCACCACCACGCCTGCCAGGATCAGGCGTGTGGGCGGAAAACGCCTTCCTTCACGGGCCAGGGACAGCGTAATCAGCACGGCGGCCACCGCCGCGACCATGGCCACCAGTGGAATCAACGCGTGAGGCCAGCCTGCCGTGATCGCCAGCGTGGCCCCCAGCGCACTGCCACTCGCCACACCCAGCAGGTAAGGGTCGGACAGCGGGTTGCGAAACACACCTTGAAACGCCCCGCCGCATACGCTCAGGGACGCGCCCACCAGCACTGCCATCACCACGCGGGGCAGGCGCACCTGCCACACGATCACGTCGTTAGGCGCCAGTTCCTGGCCGCTCACGCCGCGCCACAGGGCCGCGAGCACCTCGGCGGGGGGAATATTCACGCTACCCAGCCCCGTCCCCAGGACCACTGCCCCCAGCAGCAGCACCAGCAAGAGTGTCGCTTTGGGAAGCAGGGAAATGGAGCGAGATGCCGACATACTTCTCCTGGCTGTATCCATCATAAAAAAACGCCCTTTGACCGGGCGAAAAAGGAAAAGAAGCGTCCGCGGCTCTCAAAGTCTTCCGGCGCGGCCCACTTTCCCCTTAACGCGAGAGGTGATGTGGCACGCAGGGCCAGCCACGAATGACAGTGACCCCGGTGGACGGCGCTGGTGTTCGGACTTCACCTCCGGCGGAAGCGTTACCGTTGCGCGACAGTGCCAGAATGAACCCCGAAAAGGTTGTCACTGGCTTTCCCAGCCGTCGTCAAGGGCAGTATACGCTCAGAGCCATGAGCCACGCTCCTCCCGCCTACACCTGTCCTTTCTGCCTGCTGGCCGCGGGGAAATTCGGGCCGCCCCTCCTCAACCGGGCCAGCGAAGTTATTTACCGGGATGCTCAGGTGGTGGCGTTCATGGCCGCCGGGCAGTTCAGCACGCGCCCCGGTTACCCCGGTCACGTGCTCATCATTCCGGCGCGACACTTCGAAAACATCTATGTGCTGCCGGACGAGATCGCGGCCCGCATTCAGGCGCTGGCGCGGCGTGTGTCGCTCGCCTTCAAACATCTGGGCTGTGAAGGCACCAGCACCCGGCAACACAATGAACCCGCCGGGAATCAGGACGTGTGGCATGACCACCTGCATGTGTTCCCACGCTGGGCGGGTGACAACCTGTATCACCAGCAGCGTACCCAGCCAGCAAATGAAGTCCAGGCACATCAGGCGGCGCAACTCAAACCTTACCTGGACGCTGTTCTTCGGGAATTGCCCTTGCTACAAATTCGAAATTGATTTTCGTTGATGCTCAGGTGTCACGTCTGAACGCGCGATTGAAAGAACCGCTGCCCGGCCAGGAAGAACCCGAAACGCTGACCTTACAGCTTCATGCCGACGGGTTGCGCCAGGGTCTTGAGCACGCGGTCAAGTTCCTCGGTGGTGGCCTTGATGCCGCCGCGTGCCTCGATGGGCTGGCCGAAACGCACGATCCAGCGCTTCTCGTCCCGGCTGATGCCGGCGGGCAGGATGGGTGAGCGGCCTTTGGCGGCGATGAGAGCCACGCCGCCCTGCATTTCTGTGCCGCCCCGGTGCCCCTGGGGGAAAATACCGACGGTGCCGTTGTCTTTCAGGATGCGCACGGCGGTACGCACGGCCCCCACGTCGTTGCCCTCGCGGTCGACCGGAAAGCTGCCGCCCGTGCGAATGATCCACCCGATCACGGGTTTGAACAGTTCTTTTTTCGCCATGAATTGCAGGTAACGTCCCGGCGGGAGGGCTTTGGCGACCAGAAAGGGGTCGAGCGCGGACACGTGGTTGGCCGCCACCACGAGGGGCGTGCCGGGCGGGGGGACGTTCTCGCGCCCGTGAATTTCGAGGTGCATGTCACTGAAAATGACGGGGAGGTAGGTGGCGGTGATCACCAGGCGGTACATCAGGGGGTTCACGACGGGCGTGCGTTCCTCGGCGTGTTTCGGCACCTTCCTGTCGCTTTCCGGTTGGGGACGGGCGGCGTCGGTCATGGCTGCAAAGATACCCTGTGAACGCCCGCTCGATTACTCGATATCGGCGGCGTCCTCTTCCCCGTCTTCCCCATCGAGATCACTGCCAGGGTCTTCGGGATCGTCCCAGTCGCCTTGCAGCACGCTGCGCACGGCCTCGATGCGCTGGCGGCAGTGGGCGTAAGCCTCACGGGCAACTTCCAGCAGGGGCAGCACCTCGTCCAGGTCGGCGTCGCCGTTCTCCAGCTCGGCGGCAATGCGGGACAGGGTGGCGTAAGCCTCGCGGTAGGTGGTGGGGTCGCCGGAACTCACGCCCCTATGCTAGAGCATGTCCATGACGGATCAGCCGGCCCACACCCATTTTGACCTGACGGCCCTGCCGCCGGCGGAGCGTTACAAACTCCTGACCGCCTGCGTGGTGCCGCGCCCGGTGGCCTGGGTGTGTACGCTGAACGAAGAGGGCCGCGTGAATCTCGCCCCGTTCAGTTTCTTCGGCCTGATGGGCAGCGACCCGCCGGTGGTGACGTTCGCGCCGGGAAACCACCCGGACGGCACCCCCAAAGACACTGCCCGGAACATTTCAGGTGGGGCGGACTTCACGGTGAATCTGGTCAGCCGGGCACTGGCAGAGGTCATGAACGCCACCGCCACGGAATTTCCATCGCAGTACAGTGAGCCGGACACGCTTGGCATTGAACTGGTCGCGGGTCTGAAGGTTCGGACACCCCGTGTGGCGCTCAGTCCCGCCGTACTGGAGTGCCGTGAAGTGCAGACCCTCCTGATTGGCCGGACGCGCATCGTGCTGGGTGAGGTGCTGGGCATCAGTATTTGCGCCGACGCCATTCAGAACGCCGAAAAACATTATGTAGACACGGCCGCCCTCGACCTGATCGGGCGCATGGGTGGGCGCGGCGGGTACGCCACGACGCGGGATACTTTCGAGATCAGGCGCATTCCCTTTGCGGAGTGGCAACAGGAGAACGAGTCATGAAGTGGACAAAATAGCCCCAACACGTCAGGAGCATGTCCGACACCGATATTTCCCGCCTGCGACTTGATCAGGATGCTCGTGGTCAACTCACTTACGAGTTGCCAACGGGGACTCCTGGCCGCTACACGGAGGCAGACGGCCTCTGGTTGACCGCAGCTGAACTTGAGCAGCTTGCGAAAAAGTGTCGCTTAGGCCGAAATTGTCTGGGCCTGCCTCTACACTGCCTGAATTTCCCCCAGCCTGATTAAATCGGCATTCCACCCTTCTTGATTCGGGCATTGTCGGCCCAGATGTAGCGGGCCGCGAGGGTGCGGTAGGGTTCCCACAGGGCCATGACTTCATGGTTTTGCAAGTTAGGGTGCAAGCGGGCCACGCCCTGACGCAGGGCCAGGTCTCCGAAACTGAACACGTCCGGGCGGGCCAGAGCGAACATCAGGAACATCTCGACGGTCCAGCGGCCAATGCCAGGCAGAGGCGTCAATTCAGCGATGATTTCCTCGTCGGGCAGCATGGCGAGGTGGTCGAAGTCGATATGTCCGGTGGCGGCAGCCTCGCCGACGGCCCTGAGGGTGCGAACCTTGGCCCAGGAAAGGCCCACGCCGCGCAGGTCGTCGCCATCGGCTTCCAGCAGGGTTTCGGGGGTGACTTCACCCAGGCGCTCGACCAGGCGGGCGTGGATGCTGGCGGCCGCTTTCACGCTGAGTTGCTGTCCGGTGACGCTGCGCACCAGCGTGCCGAAAGGGTCGGGGGTGGGGGTCAGAACGGCCAGTTCACCCACTTGGGCGATGACCTCCCGCATGACCGGATCGCGCGACAGGTGGGCGGTGGCGTCCGCGTGGTGCGTGAGGGGCGGAGTGAAAGTCATGCCCGCCATTGTGAATGAAAAAAGACCCCCAGAAAGGGAGTCTTCAGAGACTTTGGGGCTTATACCGTTCTGAACTCTATTCCGCAAATTCGAGAGCAGCGCCCGAATTTGCTCCATGACATCCAGAACGGCATTTTCTCTTAATCACGTTGTTCGGAAAAAGAGAACGGATAATCCATTCTATTTTTCAGAGTGGTCTTACTTGGTTTCGGTGAGGGTGTAGGAGCCCCTGCCGGAGTAGCTGTAGACCTCCCAGCGATAGGTGCCGCTGGTGGCGGTGTAGCTGATGGCTTCGCTGCTGGTGCCGCCTTCACTGCTGGCGACGTCGGTCCAGGTGCCGGTGCTGCTGCGCTTCTGGAGGTACAGGTCGAAGTCGGTGCCGCTGGGGCCGCTCAGGTTGCCCTTCAGGGTGCCGCCCGCGTAGCTGAAGCCGGTGCTGCCGGGCTTGTAGCTGCTTGTCCGGCTGCTGACGTAGCCGCTGTAGGTGGTGGTGGTGCCGGTGGGGGGCGTGGTGGTGCTGCCCGTGCCGGTGTACAGCAGGCGGTTGACGCTGCCGGTGCCGGCGCTGGTGACCTTGCCAGTGGTGGCTTTGCTCAGCAGAGCGCTGGTGGCCTGCGCCGTGGTGTAGCTGGGGTTGGCGCCCAGGATCAGGGCGACCGCGCCGGCCACGTGGGGGGTCGCCATGCTGGTGCCGCTGATGGTGTTGGTGGCGGTGGTGCTGCCGATCCAGGTGCTGGTGATGTTGCTGCCGGGCGCGAAGATGTCCAGCGCGGTGCCGTAGTTGCTGAAGCTGCTGCGGGCGTCGGTGTTGGTGGTGCTGCCCACCGTGATGGCCAGGGGCGCGCGGGCGGGGCTGTAGTAGTTGGAGTCGTCGTTGCTGTTGCCGGCGGCGACGACCGGGATCACGTTGGCGTTGGCGAGGCGGGCGATGGCGTCATCAAGCGCCTGGCTGGTGGCGCGGGAGGACGGCCCGAGGCTCATGTTCACGACGCTGGGGCCGGTCTTGTTGGCGATGACCCAGTCCATGCCCTGAATGATGCCGGCGTTGCTGCCGGAGCCCTGGCAGTTCAGAACCTTCACGGCGACCAGGCGCACGTCCTTGGCGACGCCCCAGGTGCTGCTGCCCACGGTGCCGGCCACGTGCGTGCCGTGGCCCTGGCAGTCGGTGTTGTTGCCGTCGCCGGTGAAGTTCGCGCCCCACACGGCGCGCCCGCCGAAGGCGGTGTGCGCGGTGTTGATGCCGGTGTCGAGGATATAGGCCTTGACGTTGCTGGCGCTGCCGTAGGTGTAGCTGCTGTCCAGGGGCAGGCTGCGCTGGTCGATGCGGTCGAGGCCCCAGGTGGGGTTGCTCTGGGTGGCGTCGGCGTACATGGTCTGGTCTTGCTCGATGTACTTGACGCGGGGGTCGGCGCGCAGGGTGGCAATGTTCTGGGCGCTGAGTTTGCCGGCGAAGCCTTTCAGGGCCTGGGTGTAGATGTTGCGGATGACGACGCCCTGGGGGTCGAGGCCCAGGCTCTGGATCAGGCCGCCGGCGCTCTGGGCGCTGAGGTTGCTGCTCTGGGCGGCACCGTCGCTGAACACCACGATGTACTGGCCGGGGATGGCGTTGGGGTTCTGGGTGCCGAGCAGGGGAGCGTTGCCAGGCTGGGCGCGGGCGGCAGGGTTACCGTTACCACCGGTGAGGTCCGGGGCAGTGCTGGCCTGTTGACCGCACGAGGCGAGAAGCAGGGTGAGGGAAAGCAGGCCGAGGGTAACGCGTCCGTTCATGTAAAACCTCCAGGGTTGGCCGTCTGACCGCAGGGGGCCGTGGCAAGTCCAGCGCTCGGGATCGTAAGGGTAGAAGAAAGTTCCGAACACGCTGAAGGACGTGCTGCACGGTTGTCTGGGTTGTTGGCTTCGCACAGAATATACACACTTCACTTTCATTAAGAATGAAAAATTTCACACTACGGTTTGAAGATGGTGACAAAAATAGTCATTTAGTCGCCATAGGCGCGGGAAAATGGCACTCGTCCAGAACGGTTTCATATTTATCATCAAGCTAATGAGTTCTCCCCTCTTTGCCGTAAAAGGCAGCGCATAAATTTAAGTTCAAGCTCATCTTCTTGATCTGACTTGGGGCAGCGCGCAGCATAAAGACATGCGATTGATTTTTGCCCTGTTCTCTGCCCTGATGCTGACCAGCCTGACCACAGCCGGGGCGCAGACCAGGATCGGCACCGTTACCCTGACCAAAGCCACCACGCCCACCCAACCACAGAACCGCCCAGCCAGTCAGAATGCGGCGAGCACATCAATGGCCAGTGTCCCGGCCGGATGGGTTGAAGTCAGGGGCCGTATCAGCGCCGGTGCGCCCGTCACGCTTCCGGTCGGCAGCACAGTGACCGTTGTGCTGGAAAACCAGACCTCCCCGGCCACCGTCGTGCGCGTTCAGTTCAAAACTCGCCGCCTCAGCACGCCTTACCAGTTGATCTTAAGCCCCGGACGGCTGAACAGCCGCTCTATATATACGGTGCGATCTGTCATCACCGATGCCAGCGGGAAGACCCTGTACCAGAGCAGCGCCGTGAAGTTGCCCTCCAGGAGCAGCTCGGTCATCGACCTGACCGTGCGCTGAAAATCGGCTGGCGGCCTCAGGTGCCCGGTGAGCTGGCGAGGTTAAAGACATTGCCTTTCTCGTGTCGGGCAACCGCGTAATGCGTGTGGCCGCAGAAGTGCTGAGACTTTGACAGGTGAGTCCGTTGGCTTATCTCGCGCCGTCGTTTCTCCTACTCAAGTTTGCATGTATAAGTGAATATTTAAGCACCTGGCGGCCTGACAAACTTTATGAGAGAGGACGTAAAACCAGCGTCCAGCCGACTTCCAGCAACGTGATGGGGTCAGGGCATTTCTTCTTCCGTTTGCCCAGAGGTTCTGGATCTGGCCCACCTGGCAGTGCCAGGTGGGTAAACACTTCGAGGCCGCGACTGAGTGCCCAGCGCATGGCCCGTTCCCCAATCTTGAGATAACTCAGCCCACGTTGCCAATGCGGGTCAATCATCCGCCGTCTACCCTCCGCAACGATTTGCACGCCCTTGGTGATCAGGAAGAGGGTGGCCAGCGCCAGAACCATGACGAGCCTATTCAGGCTCGTGACATCACGGAGCTTCGAGGATTCCAGCCCGTGGAGACCACTTTTATCGTCCAGGAAGCCCTCTTCGATTTGGAAGCGTTCGCCGTACTCAGCGAACGTTTCCAGGCTCGTCGGCTCGCTGCTCACGACCTGCCACTGCTCTTGAGCGTCGGTCGGTCTGGCGACCGCGACGTGGACTGGGCCAAACGCCTGCCCAGTGATGGCGACGTTGTGGAAACAGCGTGTTTCCCTGGGGCGGAGTCGAATTTCGTCGAGCTTGCACAGGCGCTGACCTGCAAGGTCAGCGAGGATCAGGTTCGACTTGATACGGATGCGGTAATTCCACCCACAGGCCCAGAGCCAATCCATGAGTTCGGTGTCACAAAAACCTCGATCAGCAAGGAGCCGAACGTCATGGATGCCCAACGCATCGAGGATGCCTTTGACACGGGCGAGCACAGGGAGAAGTTGTCGGGTCGAAACCTGGGCGCTTTCGTGCTGGATGACTTCCTGATGCAGTGGAAGGGATCGTCCCCTGAACGTGACAGCAAAGCGGATCAGGCAGAACTTCCCAAAGAGCATACTGGTGTCCAGAGCGAGCACCAGGCGGTGCTCGCCCCAGTGACGAAGGGCTTGGAAGACCAGCGGAGCATAGATCTCGAAGGGATCAACCTTCGGGTTCTCCAGAAACCTGCGGCCCTGAATCTCTCGGCTTTGCGCGAACTGCGCTTTCGAGATTCGCCCGCTCACCCACGCGGGGATGGAGCAGATTCGGCTTTCCAAGCACCCTGCGACGAGCCAGGCACAGGTGTCCGCATTGCGGACATCGTTCCAGGCAAGGGCGCTGAGGAAGGGTCGGACATTCTGGTAGAGTCGGGGGACGTCCCCGAAGACTATTTTTGTCGTCACAAACAGAAATTGTCCCCTATCGGGGACATTCTCTCATAAAGTTTGTCAGGCCGCCAGATATTTAAGCACTCAGAAATGCAAGGTGCCCTCTGGCTGGCATCCAGGCTCATGAAGGGCCGACCTGGCCAATTTTCCAGTGTCAGGTTTCGTTGACGTGCGTAAGGGCATCGTGAATGCGTCCGGCGTGACCATTCAGGAAGCCGCCGTCGTACCCGCGCCGCCAGGCCATCAGTTCGGCAAGGACGCTCAGGGCCACTTCCTCGGGCGCTTCCGCGCCGATGCGCAGCCCAATCGGGGAACGCAGGCGGCTCATTTCCACTTCGGTGAAGGTCACGCCTTCAGCCCTCAGGGCGTCCAGCAAGTCCTGCGCGCGGCTGCGCGGCCCCAGCACGCCCACGTACTCCGCCCCGGACTTCAGGGCGTGGTGGAGGCAAAGGCGATCACGATCCAGGTGGTGGTTCATGACAATGACCTGCGCCCGCGCCGGCATGCTGAATTCAGCTAACTCTTCGGGCGCAAGTGAATGCAGAACCGCGCCGGGAAAGCGGGCCGGGGTCAGGTACGCTTCACGCGGGTCAATGACGTGAACGTCGTACCCCAGGGCGTGCGCCTGCGCGGACAGGGGCATGGCGTCGTGTCCAGCGCCGTAAATCACCAGGGGCGGCGGGGGCGTGTTCACGTCCAGAAACACCGCCTGACCGTCCGGGGCGTGCAAGGTCACGGCGCGGGGTTCCCGCAGGCCCAGGCGCTCCAGAGCGGCCGTTACCGCAAAGTCATGCAGCCCAGGCCCCAGCTGACCCAGCACCGCGCCGTCCGAGCGCACCAGGATTTTTCCCGCGCCTTGCAGCGGCACGGCCAGCACGGCGGCCCCTCCCCCACCCAGCACGTCCAGCCACGCACCCATCACCGGGTCGTTCATGTCCACGCGCTCCACGCGCACGTCCACACTGCCGCCGCAGCCGATGCCCAGCCCCCAGGTGGCGTCTTCCGAGAGGTCGTAGTGCGTCAGGGAAGGCGTGCCGGTGCGAATGACCTCCAGCGCCACCTCCACCACCTCGGCTTCCAGGCAGCCGCCCGACAGCATGCACACCTGCGAAGCGTCGTCCAGCACCAGCATGCGCGTGCCCTCACGGCGGTAGGCACTGCCCCGGACGCCCACCACGGTGGCGATGGCCGTCTCCTGCCCCCGCGACAACGCTGCTCTCAGGGCCGCCAGGAAAAGACGGGTTTCCGCCGCATTCATTCCCAGAGTTTACTGTTGTTACCGACTGTGAACACCCGAGCGGCCCTAAAACACTCGTGAAACGCCTCAGGCCTTAAGATCCATTTAGACCAGTCCACCGCCGGGCCAGCACGACTCGCAGACGAATGGCAAGGACGCCTGGCCAGAGGAGTCGCCTCATGTTGTCAGTCAATGACCAGAACTTCAGCCAGTTGCTCGGGATCATTTACGACGCAGCCCTGCACCCTGAAAGCTGGCAGACCGTACTGGAACAACTCCCCCGGTTCAGTCAGACGAATGTGCTGAATTTTGTCGAGTTACAACTCAATGACCTACCCGTGCCCGGCAAACTGAGCTGGATTCCTCTGCAATCCTCGGTGCACGGCCTGTCCCGCGAGGGAGAAGCGTCGCTGATGGCCGACTGGGCGTACCGCATCCCCCTGACATACGACCTCATCAACCTCACCCTCAAAGACCAGCGCGCCGTCGCCACGCCCGAGCAGACCTCACCGCAGTTCGACTTCGGCAACTCGGAGTTCTGTCACGAGTGCGCCTTGCCAAACGACTTCTACCACATGCTGGGCGTCAGTAGCCTGTCCAGCGATCGGCAGTCGCTGTTCATCCTTTCCATGAATCGCCCCAGACGCTATGGCCATTTCAGCAATGCCGACGCGCAACTGCTGCACTCCCTGCTGCCGCACCTGTCACGCGCTCAGCAGATCGGGCAGCAACTGCGTGCCATGCAATTGGTTCAGGGTCTTCAGGCCGCCGCGCTGGATCACTGCGCCGCGCCTGTGCTGGGCCTGAACGTCCGGGGAAAATTACTGTACGCCAATGCCGCCGCCGAAGCCCTGCTGCACGCGGGAACCGTGCTGCGCCTGCATTACGGCACCCTACAGGCCACCCAGCCAGGCGAACACCAGGCCCTTATGCAGGCCCTGCACCGCGCCTCGCTGCTGGGCCGCGATGTTCAGGGAAGGCCGGACAACCACCTGACCTTCTCGCGTGACGGGCAACCGCCCCTGAGCGGCCTGCTGCTCCCGGTGACGAAACGCTGGCCCGAGCGGGGGTTCACGCTGCTGCTGAAAGACCCGGCGGCGCGGCGCACCCCGCCCCTGGTGCTGTTGCAACACCTGTACGGCCTGACGCCCGCCGAGGCCCGCGTGGCCACGCTGCTGACCGACGGCCTGACCCTCGACGAGATCGGGGCGCACCTGGGCACCGCCACCGCCACCGTTCGCAACCAGTTAAAACAGGTGTTCGCCAAGACGGGCGCACGCAGGCAAGGTGACCTGATTCGCCTGATCATGAACCTGTCCTGAAGCCCGTCTCTTTAACCCGTACGTCAGCGCCTGCTGAACCGGGCGCCGGGATGGTACGGCTGAATTCAGGCTCCGCCACGCAGTGTCATAGCCCAAATGGGACATGACACCTGGGCACACTCTTTGCACCATAAAAGTGTCCCTTTCCCGGTGGCCATTGCGTCCCCCGTTCCCTTTTTTAACAGCCATTCGACGCCCCGGAAGGCCAGCTGACCTCCACGCCTGAAGACACCACGCGCCAAGACATCAAACGCCCGTCACGAGACAACCCCTCACAGGAGGAAAAATGAAGCGAAACTGGATGTCAATTCCTGTGCCCATTGCTCTGCTGATCTCTACCTCAAGCCAGGCCGCGCCCATCACCACCATCGGCGGCCCGGTCAGGGACTGGACATCCGGTGCGACGGGCGAGGTGCAACTGTACGTGGGCAATCTGGCACCAAACAATCTCGATTACTCTAAATCGCTAGGCGCGGCGAAAGTGGACACGAAAGGGCAATTCACCCTGACGCTGCCGGACGCGGCCGCGGTCGCCCCGGCGCTGCTACCTGCCGCCAGTGAATTCAAACTGAATGTTCCGTGCGAGGGTAACCTGAAGGTCGAACCGGCCGCCGCGCTGAATTTCTTCGACCTGGCGGGGTACGATTCCTTCGGACTCAGGATCACGACCCTGCGCCTGGGCAACACGCGCCTGGAGTGGCTGAAACCGGGCGACATGCTGAACCTGCTGGTGTACGCCGCCCGGGCCACGAAACTGACGGGCAACACCCTGTGTCAGGAGAACGCGACCGGGAAACGCGCCACCGACGCCCCCCGCTGGAACTGGGACGCCGCTTTACAACCGGGCTGGAATGTCCTGAACGTGAAGATCGGTGACCGAAAGGAAGGCTCGCTGACGGCCGTGGTGAACACCGGTGACCTTCCGGCGACTTCCGGGTGGTTTCAGTTCATCGGGCGGGGCGGGCTGACCATGTCGGTCGAGAACACTGAGCACGGTCAGGTCCGGGTGGTGGGCATGGCCGCTGATGGTGCTGCCGCCAGGGCCGGACTGCAAAACGGCGACATCGTGCTGGAAATAGACGGGGTCTCCATGAAAGGCCTGACTTCCACGCAGGTGGCCGAACGGGTGCGCGGCGAACCCGACACGACCATCACGCTGAAAGTGCTGCGAGACGGCAAGGAGCTCACCCTGACTGGCACGCGCGAATTCCGGCGAACCAACTGAGCAGTCCTTCCAACAAAGCGAGAAAGACCATGAAGAGAAGACTGAAATTAATTCTCGTTTTTACGCTGCTGGCCCTGCCTGCCATGTCATCCGCTGTTCCCATCAGCGCAAACCTCAGCGGCAAGATCGTGGACTGGCCTGCCGATCTGAAAGGCGGTGAGGTGCGTTTGATGGACTGGGAAACCGACGCCGTGTACGCCACCGGTACGGTGAACGCGCAGGGGAATTTCACTCTGCAGCTGCCAGAACTTAAGGACAAGCAGGATAACCTCTCCGCAATCTCGGAATTGCTTACCGAGAAGTCCAATTACGGCGTGGGTTGCGTCGGTACGGGCAAGGCTGAACCAGCGAACGGAAAGTACCGTGAATTTCAGTTGATCCTTAACGTGGATGGCAAGGATTACGGCGACATCACGCTGAACAGGAGCGCCAACCAGTTTCCGAAGAAAGGAGACGCCTGGTCGGCCCTGCTGTTTTTCACCCAGCCCGTCAAGTTGGAAGGCAAAATCACCTGCCCGACGCCGTACTCCAATGCCGAATTTCAGGGTACGTACCCTGCCGGATGGAGTCAGGTGCGTCAGGAGGTGGTGCAAGATCCGAAAACCACCCAAATTCGCGCCAGTTACAACGCTGCTGCGCCACTCACGGGCATGCAGTGGCGGCTTTTCAGTGAGTTCGGCGGCGTGGGCATGAATCTGAAAAAAGACACCTTGATGGTGGATTTTGTTCGTGAAGGTGGCCCTGCTGCTCTGGCCGGCGTGCAAGCCGGGGATGAACTGCTGAGCGTGGACGGACAGAAAGTCACGGTCATGGAAGAAGCCCTGCAAGCCATTCGTGGTGAACCGAACACGAAAGTCGTGCTGGTGGTCAAGCGTGACGGCCAGGAAATGACGTTTGAAATCACGCGGGCGCTGGTACGGGTGCCCTGAAGGAGAACAGCTATGAAAAAACTGCTGACTTTATGCCTGCTGTGCGCCGCTTCGGCCTCTCTGGCCGCTCCCGTCACTTCGCCCCTCAAAGGTCAGATCAAAGACTGGCCGGCCGGAAAAACCGGGGAGCTGCGGCTGACGGTCAGGCCCGGTCAGTTCGGCTGGGATAACGCGCCGGTGGTGGGTAAGGCCACCGTGGACGAGAAAGGACAGTTCACGCTCAACCTACCGGACGCGGCGGCCCTGGCGAAGGTCTTGCCGGAAGCGTCCGAAACCGTGAGTCTGAGGGAGCCCTGCACAGATAGCCATCTGGGCTGCGCCAGGGCGCTCGTGGCTGCTCCGGCCACACGCTGGAATGTCTTTGAGCTGATGGCTTTCGAAGGTGAAACAGCCCTGGGGAAAGTCTTTTACCGCAATACGGTTCAGCGCTTTTTCGCCAAGGACTGGACGGAAGGAACCCTGGTGTACTCCAGCGCGGACAGCAAGATCACGGGCGAGTACTTCACGGGTGGGGACAGCGGGGGGCAGTTCACCTGGCAGGCTCCGCTCTCGGCCGGATGGAACTGGGTTTCGGCGCGGTCTGACGTGCTGAACAAGGATACGGGGCTGTGGCCCGTTACCGTTACTGCCGACAAACTGCCGGAGACCGCTTTCATGTACCTGACCGAAGGGTACGGCGGGGTGGGAATGTCCCTGGAAGACGGCGCCCAGGGCATAACTGTGCGTTCGGTGATGGCAGGTGGCGCGGCCGAGCAGGCAGGTGTGCAAGTGGGCGACACCATCGTGGCGATCGATGGCCGGAATGTCCAGAACATTGCGGCTCAGGGAACGGGCACCATGGTGCGCGGCGAACCGGGCACGACCGTCACCCTGACCATCAAGCGCGCGGGTACAACGCTGGAGATCAAGGTGGTTCGGCGCTTCATTCCTGTCCGGCAGTAACACTCTTTTCAGAAGGAGACGCGTGATGAAACCCGTGAACTTCAGTTCTATGCTGTCCGCCCTGCTGTTCGCTTCAGCCCTGGCCGCGCCCATCAAGGACAACACCATTCAGGGCAAGATCACCGACTGGCCGGCCGGGAAAACCGGGGAAATCCGCCTGGTGCCGCGCGTGAACATGTTCGGTGCCGGAACGGTGGTGGCCACCGCTGCTGTGGACGAGAAAGGGCAGTTCAGCCTGTCCCTGCCGGACGCGGCGGTGCTGGAGAAAGTGCTGCCTGCTTCTGCGGAAAAGTGGAACGTGGTCACGGCCTGCCACGCCTGGGACGGCGTCAAGTGGTGTACGAACGAACTGGCGCTGGCCCCCGCTGCGCGCCTGAATCTGTTCGACCTTCAGGCTTTCGTGGGCAGCGAGCAACTGAGGAATGTGAAACTGGCCTCGGCCCCGTACGCCGACCCGGCAGCAGGCCTGACCCGGACTTACCTGGCATTTGCGCCCGCCGCAGTCAAGGTGACCGGAACCTTCACATCGTCCAATAAAAGCAACGCCCTGAGTGCCGACTGGAATGCCGACCTGAGTGCCGGCTGGTCGTGGCTCACGGAAACGTATGGCGTGCAGGACGCAGCCACGGGGGTGTGGCCGGTGAAAGTCACGGCGGGCGACCTGCCCACGCCACTGAATTACACCCTGGCGCTGCTGCGCACCAAGCTGGATTTCGAGTTCCAGCGCATTCAGTCCGGCAGCCGCGTGGGCGGACTCATTACGGCCATTACGCCGGGCGGCGCGGCCGAACGGGCCGGGTTCAAGGTGGACGACATCATCGTGGCGCTGGATGGTCGGGACGTCTCGCGCAACAGCAGTTCCCTGCTTCTGGAAAACCTCAGCCGCCCGCCTGGCACCACCGTGCAGGTCACCGTGAAACGTGGCGACCAGACCCTGACACTGCCGCTGACCGGGGTAGGCGCACCCGTCAACGAAGAGCACTGACCTCAAGGAGAGGCCATGAAACACCTGAAATTGACGGCTGCCTTTTCCGCCCTGCTGCTGTCGTCCTGCACCATGCTCGGGCCGCGTAACGCGCAGGCTTTCGTGTGGCCTGCCGCGTGGAGCACCGCCCAGCCCGGCGAGGCGAAGTACGGCGGAATGCTGAACGCTTATGGCTTTACCAGCTTCAGTTCGTACAATCCGTTTACCAACACGGATAACCCCGGCCCCTTCATGTACCTGGAAACTGGGGCCAACCTGTTCATGCCCGACCCGCGTGACAACCAGCCGGTGCCTCACATGGCGGCGGCCCAGCCGATCATTTCGGAAGACGGCAAAGTGTACACCATCAAACTGCGGGAAGGCCTGAAGTTCAGTGACGGGACGGAGATCACGGCCAGGGATTTCGTGACCACCTGGAAACTCCATGCCGATAAGGAACTCAAGTCGCCGCTGCGCAGCCGCTTTTTCATGGGGGAACAGCCGGTGACGTTCGAGGCACTTGACCCTTATACGCTGCGGGTGACTTTCCCATCCCCACCGGCCACAGCGCTGAACACTCTGGCCTTCGCCCCATGGCCCGATCATATTTTCGGTGCCGCTTACCAGAAGGGCGGTGCAAAGGCAGTGGCGGAACTGTGGGGGCCGCAGGCCAAAGCGGGCGAGGTGGTAAGCGCCGGAATGCTCACGCTGGGGCAGGCCGACAACCGGCCCGAGGGCACCGTGACCTTCGTGAAGAACCGCTACTGGGGAGAATGGAACAAAGATTCTCAGGGCCGCTCCCTTCCTTACCTGGATGGCCTGAGCGTGTACATGCTCAAAGCCGGCCAACCCACCTTGCCGCGCTTCCTGGCGGGTCAGGCTGACCTGGCGGGCTTCACCTCCGCCGCAGACGCCAAGACGATCAATGACGCCGTGAAAGCCGGAACGCTTAAGGCAAACGTGCTGAACAACGTGGGGAAACTGAATGTCGGCACCTACCTGGTGTTCAACTGGAACAAGGCCGACGATCCTTTCAAGCAGGCCCTGTACCGGGACGTGCGCTTCAGGCGGGCGGTCAGTCACCTGATCAACCGGCAGAAGATGGTGGACGAGATCCTGGGCGGCATGGGCGCGCCCACCGGTAGTATCATTCCCGCCCAGCACACCGCCTATATTCCCGCCGACCTGCCTACCTACGGATACGATCCCGCAGCCGCCGCGAAGCTGCTGGCCGACCTGGGGTTCACGCAGAAGGATGCCGAAGGGTACCTGGTCAAGGAAGGCAAACGCGCCGAGTTTGAGATTCTCAGTTATGCCTCGGACTACACCAAGAAGCACATGGACATCATCATCGAGGATGCCCGGGCAGCCGGGGTCAAGGTCACGTACCGCCCCATCGATGGCCGCGAACTGTTCAAGGTGCTGGACGCCACCCCGGACACCCTGGAGAAGCGCCCCTTCGATGCGGCTTTCTATAATGCGTCCGGCCCCCCCAGCCTCTGGCCGTTCACGGCCAGCTCAGCGCGGTGCGACGGCGTTGATCACCAGTTCAACCGCACCGGGAAGTGTCTGACCGACGAGGAAACGAAAATCGCGGCCCTGGCCATGGAGGGCGAACGGGAACCAGACCTGCAGAAACGCACTGTAATCGGGCAGCAGTTGCACCGCCTGCTGGCCGAACAGCAGTACTTCATTCCCATCGTGGCTTACACCTTCGGCGTGGCGTACAACGAGCGGATCGGCGGGGTGCTGCCGCCACAGTACCTCACCGCGCCCACTCGCAGCACGCTGTACCCGCTGACCTTCATTCGTTAGCACATCCACGGTAGCCCCATCTTCCGGGGGGAAAGTTCGGGGCCACTTCACCAAATCCCGTTCTTTTCTGGCGACAGGGAAGAAACAACAATGCAGCACAGTGAAAAGCCCCTCTCCATTTGAAGAGGGGTTTTGCGCTGGAAAGAATTCTCGAACCTCAGTCCACGATCATGGGGATCAGGATAGGATTCCTGCCCGTGGCCTTGCGCACGAACCTTCTGACGGCGCCGTACATGTCGTCTCGGACGTCTTCCAGGCGTTTTTTCTCACGCACCCCCTGCTCTACCACTTCCAGCGCGACGCGCTTGATCTGAAAGTCCAGTTCACGGTTGGGCCTGACGAAACCACGTGTCACGATCTCGACGTGCGGGGTGGGGTGCAGCACGGCGTTCATGATGATCAGTCCTTCCTGGCTGAGGTTCACCCGGTCGAGCAGCACCTCGTCGCCGACATCGCCGACACCCAGGCCGTCCACGTACACGCCGCCCGCCGGCACCGTGCCGCTGACGCGGAATTCGTCTCCTCCCAGGGTCACCACGTCGCCGTTCTTGGCGATCAGGGTGCGTTTGGGCGGGCGTGGAAGGGTCTGCGCGAGCTTGGCGTGGTTGATCTGGTGGCGGGGTTCGCCGTGCCACGGCAGGAAGAACTTGGGCCGCGTCAGGTTCAGTACAGTCGCCAGTTCCTCCTGACTGGCGTGACCGGAAGCGTGAATGCGCGGGTTGGGCGGGTAAATGACGTCCACCCCGATCTCGTACAGGCGGTTGACGATCAGGTTCACGGCGTCCTCGTTGCCGGGAATGGGGTTGCTGCTCAGAATTACGGTGTCGCCCCGGCGCAGCGCAATCTTGGCGTGCGTGCCGAAGGCCAGTCGGCCCAGCACGGCCATGGGTTGCCCCTGTGAGCCGGTGCAGACGAACAGGATCTGCTGATCTTGCAGTTCGCCCACGTCGTCGCTGGTCAGGAAGGGGTCCGGCGCTTCCATGTACCCGAGCCCCTGGGCCACCTGGGCATACTTGAGCATGCTGCGGCCTTCCATAACCACGCGTCGGCCCTGGCGGTGCGCGATGTGCAGCACGTTCTGAATGCGGTGAACGTTGCTGGCGAAGGTGGTCAGGAACACCCGGCCCCGGCACCCGGCAATCACCCCTTCCAGATTGCGGGCAATCTCGGCCTCGCTGGGCGTGTGGCCGGGGCGCTCGGCATTGGTGCTGTCGCTGATCAGCAGCAGCACGCCTTCCTTGCCGGCCTGTTCCAGCCGCGCCAGGTCGCTGGTCTTGCCGTCTGCGGGTTCCTCGTCCAGTTTGAAGTCCCCGGTATGAACCACCCTTCCCACCGGTGTGGTCAGGATGTACCCCATGTTGTCGGGAATGGAGTGGGTCATGCGCACGAACTCCACGTGGAAGTGCTGCCCGATACGCACCTTGTCGCCGGGCTGCACTTCGCGCAGGTCGACCTCGCCGTCCTTGATGCCGAATTCGGTAAGTTTTTCGCGCACCAGACCCAGCGTCAGGCCCGCGCTGTACACCGGAACGCGCGGCAGGCGCGGCAAGATGTAAGGCAGGCCGCCGATGTGATCCTCATGGCCGTGCGTCAGTACCCAGCCTTTGATGAGGTGCTGGTTCTCCAGCAGGTAATCGATACGAGGTACGATCAGGTCGATGCCCATCTGGTGCGCCTTGGGAAAGGCCAGGCCGCCGTCGACGACCATGATCTCATCGCCGTAGCGGTAAGCGAAGATATTCTTGCCGATTTCCCCCATGCCGCCCAGCGGGATCACTTGCAGGGTGGGGGTGGCGGAATCCGCCGTGTCTGGATTGGTCATAGAAACTCCGGGTAAAGAGCACGTTTTGCCTGAGCAGGAACGCGCCGGGGCGTTGCGAATGAGACGGAAAAATGAGGTTGTGTCGCCTGGGCGAGGGGCATAGCCTTGTGGGGCACATGGCCGCCTGCCTGAGCGTGATACGTTTACCCTAGCACAGTCTCGCGGCCCGCGAACGTGAGCTGTAAAAAGAAGCGGTTAAACACGCCCCGTAGTGCGCAAACCAATGGCGACAAAAAATGCGCTTGCCCTGCAACGGATCCGTCACCACCCTGTTTGCGCACCTGATGAGGCAATTCTTCATGAAAGCAGTATCATTAAGGTGTGAACGAACACCGCATTCTCGTGATCGAGGACGACCTCGACATTGCCAATGTCCTGCGAATGGATTTAAACGACGCGGGATACGAGGTCGACCACGCCGACTCCGCCATGAATGGCCTGATCAAAGCCCGCGAGGAGCACCCGGACCTGATCCTGCTCGACCTGGGTCTGCCGGACTTCGACGGCGGTGACGTGGTGCAGCGCCTGCGCAAGAACAGCGCCGTGCCCATCATCGTGCTGACGGCCCGCGACACCGTGGACGAGAAGGTCAGGTTGCTGGGCCTGGGGGCCGACGATTACCTCATCAAACCCTTTCACCCCGACGAGTTGCTGGCCCGTATCAAGGTGCAGCTGCGCCAGCGCACCTCCGAGAGCCTCAGCATGGGTGACCTGACCCTCGACCCACAAAAGCGTCTGGTCACGTACAAAGGCGAGGAACTGCGCCTGTCGCCGAAAGAATTCGACATTCTGGCCCTGCTGATCCGCCAGCCGGGGCGCGTGTACTCCCGCCACGAGATCGGACAGGAAATCTGGCAGGGTCGCCTGCCGGACGGCAGCAACGTCGTGGATGTCCATATGGCCAACCTGCGGGCCAAACTGCGTGACCTCGATGGGTATGGCCTGCTACGCACGGTGCGTGGCGTGGGCTACGCCC
Organism: Deinococcus fonticola; assembly: GCF_004634215.1. Classification (NCBI taxonomy): domain Bacteria; kingdom Thermotogati; phylum Deinococcota; class Deinococci; order Deinococcales; family Deinococcaceae; genus Deinococcus; species Deinococcus fonticola. The sequence goes on from NZ_SMMH01000006.1 coordinate 49,967, forward strand.
TGCGCGGCTGAACCAGTCAGCGCCGCTCACGGCTCGCAGGCTCCTTGCCCCTTCCCCGCGCGTCGTTGACGGGGCAAGCCCGAAGTCCCCTGTTTTTGCTGCCTGGCTTTTCAGACAGGCGCTGATGTGGGGCTGGGTCTGCACTGCGGCGAACTCGGGCAGGGGTGCAAAGATTCCACGCTCGTTTAGGCGTGTGTGGGCGGGAATACATTTTAACAAGACACCGGTTCATCAAGCAGCCGGTCGTTCATTGTTGTTTATGATAGTCAGACCCTCCACCCCAAGACTGGAGGTCGGTACCGGGCAGATGTGCAGCGTCACGTGGCCCACAGCCGAGGAACCGAATGACCAACTCCACAGTTGAAATCCTGCTGGTCGAGGACAGCGAACCAGATATCCTGCTCACCCAGGAAGCTTTCGAGGACGCCAGTGTCAAAAACCGCCTGCACATCACCCGTGACGGCGAGGAAGCCCTGCATTTCCTGAAGAAAAAAGGCAAGTACCAGGCGGTTCCGCGCCCGGACGTGATTCTGCTGGATATCAACATGCCGCGCAAGAACGGCCTGGAAGTGTTGCAGGAAATCAAGGCCGACCCGGAACTGGCCAGCATTCCCGTGCTGATGCTCACCACCAGCCAGGCCGAGGAGGACGTGCGCAGCGCCTACGCCCGTCATGCCAACGGGTACGTGGTGAAGCCGGTGGGATTCGAGAATTTTCTGGATGCCATTCGCGCCTTCGAGCGCTTCTGGTTGACTTTCGTGCGCTTTCCCCCACGGCTGTAGGGTGGTCAGGGTCGGGCGGTCTTTCTAATGAACCCATTGCTCAGAGGCCTCAGTAAAGCCCCAAAGCCGATGAAGAGGCACCCGAGCAAGTAGAGGTCAGTGGCCCCTGCAAGTTGCAGCTGACATCCAAGCTGCCCATGTGAAAAACCCCCGCATCAACGCGGGGGCTATTTCATGCTCACTCAGGGCAAAGTTTTGCTCAGTGGCGGTTGGTGGTCGTGGCGGTGCCCACGGTGGTGCTGGCCACGGTGGGGCGGCTGCGGCCCATCAGGCCGAACAGACCCAGCAGACCCAGCAGGCCCCAGGGGAACTGACGGGTGTCGGCCACACCGTCGTTATTGCTGTCAACCACGCCGTCGCCGTTGGGGTCAACCGTATTATTCACAGCGTCAGCCGCCTCCGTGGCGGCCTGATCCACGGCTTCACCGGCGTTCTCGGCCGCTTCACCGACGGCCGCGCCGGCTTCGTCAATGTTTTCGCCGACGCTCTCGGCAGCTCCGTCGGTGGAATCGGTGTTGGTGTCACCGGAGGTGGCGTCGTCGGTGCTGGTGTCGTTGTTGTTGGTGTCCTGCACCTGCACGTAACCGGCGCTGGGGGCGGTGGCGTAGGCGACGGGGGTGGCAAACAGCAGGGTCAGGGTCAGCAGGGTCTTATTCATGGTCTTTACGCTCCTTTGAATACCCCACTTGAACAGCGGGACAGGATTAAACGCTTGAATTGTGTCCCTTTTTGCAGGAGGCACGCTGAGAAGCCTGCGGGGCTGACCTTTAATCCTTGCTGGGCTGACCTCAATGTTTAATCAGATAAGGGTCAGATTCGTTCCTCGCTGGCAGGTATGGCCTGCATGGCGCTCAGCACGCGCCTCATGTGCTCTTCCATATCTACCCCCAGCTCGGCCGTGGCCTGCGTGACCTCCTCGCGGTTGACGCCCGCCGCAAACGCCCTGTTCTTGAAGCGCTTTTTCAGACTGGAGAGTTCCACCTGCCGCACGTCCTTATCCGGGCGGATCAGCGCGGCCGCCTGCACCAGCCCGGTCAACTCGTCCACCGCGAAGAGGGACTGCGCCAGTTTCGTCGTCCGCGCCACGCCGGTGTAGGCTGCGTGCCCCATAATGGCGTCCAGCACCACTTCCGGCGTGTCGGTGTGCGCCCGCAGGTAATTCACGCCCCAGCTCGGGTGCTCCTCCGGGTGTAATTCGTAATCGAAGTCGTGCAGGAGGCCGGTCACGGCGTACAGTTCCTCGTCCTCGCCCCAGTGCCGCGCGTAAGCCCGCAGGGCCGCCTCCACGTTCAACATATGCCGCTGCAACGACGCGCTGGGCGTGTGTTCCACCATCAGCGCATAAGCCTGATCACGATTCATGCCGCAAAGTCTAATCCCAGCGGCCACACTCCTGCCCCGCCTGACAATGCAGGCCCACCAGAGGCCCATCCAGAGCCAGCAAAGCGAAACGTCCTGACCCATTTGAAGGGAGTCAGGACGTTGAGAGCGTGGGCAGCCTGAGTTGACTGAGGCTGGAATTAACGGATGTACGCGGCCCAGGCCGGTTGCCAGTGCGCGAACTGACCATGAGCATACACACCGAAGGTCGGCGCGTGCGGACGCGACAGCAGCGGCATTCCGGCTTCGTCGGGCGTGCGGTTGCCCTTGCGCTGGTTGCACACGCGGCAGGCGGTGATCACGTTGTCCCAGTTGTGGCGCCCACCCCGCGAGCGCGGCATGACATGATCCAGCGTCAGGTCGTCGTGGCTGCCGCAGTACTGACAGGTGAAGGTGTCGCGGCGCAGCACGTTGCGGCGATTGAAAGGCACCGGATGCACGCGGGGACGGCGAATATAACGCCGCAGACGGATGACGCTGGGCACCGCGATGACGGTGCTGGGAGAACGCACGATGTCGTCACTTTCCTGCACGACTTCCGCCACGCCGTACTGCACCAGCGTGATGGCCCGCTTGGCACTCGTGACGTGCAGCGGTTCGTAAGACACGTTCAGCACCAGCACGCGCGGAGCATTCAAGTCCGCTGCGGCGTGACGTATTCGTTCGGTTTCCCCTCCAGTTCCGGCAAGCGTATTCATGCCTAAATATATAAAGTTTGTTGTCAGGAAATGGTTGCGCCGGTTGGCCTAGTGTCAGGTGAATCATTTACCGTATTCGCATGAACAGCTCAGCGGGGCAGGCAGAGCACCCGCAAGCTGTGAAATAGCCTGGGCGCACAAGCCCGGCAACCCCTAGCCGGTGCGCAGGCCGCCGCGCAGAAGTTGCAGGGCGCCGTCGGCGACGTACTGCACCGCCAGGGCGCCCAGCAGCACGCCCAGCACGCGCGTAACCACGTGAATGCCGGTCAGGCCGATCACGCGGGCCAGTTGACCACTCATGCGCAGGGCCAGGTAACACAGCAGCAGCACCCCGCCCGTCACCAGAAACACCACGCCCAGGAGGCCGGGGTCGCCGTGGGCGGTGTTGGTCTGAATCATGACGCTGGCCAGGGTGCCCGGCCCGGCAATCAGCGGAATGGCCAGCGGAAACACGCTGATGTCCTCGCGTTCCTTCGCCTCGCGTTCCTCGTCGGGATTCTCCTTGCTGCCGCTGGGCCGCGCGAACACCATGTCCAGCGCGATCATGAACAGCAGGATGCCGCCCGCCACCCGAAATGCACTCAGGCTGATGCCCAGGTGGCGCAGCAGCGCCTGCCCAAAGAGCCCGAAGATCAGGATGATGATGCCCGCCACCAGGGTGGCCTTCAGGGCCATCCGCCGGCGCTCGAAGGCAGGGCGATTGCCGGCCAGCGCAATGAACATGGGGGCCAGCCCAACCGGATCCATCACGACCAGCATGGTTAAAAAGGTTCGGTTGGCAGTTGTGAGTATGTCGGCCCAGTCCACCTGCACACCGTAGCACCTGTATGGCGACCACTCTCATCCGGCCATCATTCGGGGGTGTCACGCTGCCACAATGCACTCATTTTTAAGAAGTGCGGCCCTGGCCCTGACCCTGTTGGGCAGCGCACAGGCCGCCACCGCCGTGACCACCAGTGACGTTCACCTGCGCCGCACCCCGAACGGCGCGGTCTTGCGGGTCATTCCGGATCAAACCTTACTGACGGTTTCGTGCGCGGCGGACTGGTGCCGCACCAGCTACGCCGGCCGGGGCGGGTACGTGGCGCGCAGGTTCGTGCGCCAGGTGACGCGCAGCGCTCCACTGGCCGGGCGAGGCGTGACCTTATACGTCACCTGCGCCCAGATGCGTGCGGCAGGAGCTGCGCCCATCCGCGTCGGCAAGCCCGGTTACCGCACCGCCCTGGACCGGGATGGGGATGGCTGGGCCTGCCGGTACGACCGCCAGCGATAAAGACTCAAAGGCACAACAGCGCTGGGCCAGGAGCCAAGGGGAACACCCTCGCCACTCCTGGCCCAGCCTTCTTTATTACGCGCGCGCCATTTCGATGAACCTGTCCGCACCCTGTTTCAGGAGGTCATTGGCCAGCTCAGCGCCGATGTCGGCACACTCGCCGGCGTCGCCGCTGGATGTGGCGCGAATGACATGAGTGCCGTCCACGGCGGCCACCCAGCCTTCCAACGTCAGAGTACCGCCCTTCACGGTGGCGTGCGCTCCCACCGGGGCCATGCAGCCTGCCCCCAGACCCGCCAGAAATTCGCGCTCGGCGGTGATGCGGTCGTCGGTCAGGTGGTCGTGAATGGCGTAGGCCACCTCGATGCTCAGGTCGTCGTCGGCGCGGGTTTCCAGCGCCAGCGCACCCTGACCGGGGGCCGGCAGCAGGATGTCCGGCTCGATGAACTCGTCGATGCGGTGGCGCAACTCGGTGCGAATCAGGCCCGCGGCAGCCAGGATGATCGCGTCGTAATCCCCGGTGCCCAGGGCCGCCAGGCGCGTATCTATGTTGCCGCGCAGGTCGATCACTTGCAGGTCGGGCCGGTAGGACTTCAGGAACGCTTTGCGGCGAATGCTGCTGGTGCCCACCCGCGCGCCCTGCGGCAACTCGGCCAGTTTCTTCATGCCTTCGCGGCCCACCAGCACGTCGCGGGCGTCCACACGCTTGGGAATGCTGGCGACTTCCAGGCCCTCCGGTTGCGCGGTGGGCAGGTCTTTGAGGCTGTGAACGGCAATGTCGATTCTGCTTTGCAGCAGGGCCTCCTCGATTTCCTTGACCCAGAAGCCCTTGTCGCCCTTCTGCGCGAGTTGACCCAGGCTCTCGCGGTTGCGGTCGCCCTGGGTGCTGATGGTCTGTAAGCGGAATTCCGTTTCCGGCCATTCCTCCTTCAGGCGGGCAATGACCCACCGGGTCTGAGCGAGCGCCAGGGTGCTTCCCCGCGTTCCAACGGTGACAGTACGCATAACCGAAGCAGTATACCCACAAACCCGGCCCGGCTGATTTGCTTCTTCGTTCAGCAACCCGTTAGACTGTCAGGCTGAACGCGTCCCCGCGCCCCCTGCCCGCCTTCCCGGGCGACCCCCAAGGAGAACCCCCATCATGGCCGAAAAAGACATCGATAAGCTGCTTTCCATGACCGACAGCAAGTACCGCCTGTCCGTCGTCACTGCCAAACGCGCCCTGCAACTGCGCAGCGGCGCCCCCAGCGTCCTGCCCGTCGAGCAGCGCGTGCGTACCCGCAACCTGGTCACGCAGGCCATGCGTGAACTGGCCACCGGTAAGCTGACCCTGGGCACCAACCTGCTGGACGAGCAGCGCTTTCACCAGGATTACGTGCGCCAGCGCCAGGCCCAGTTGCAAGCCCAGCTGAACGCCGAGCGCGAACGCGAACGCGACTGACACTCGGCCCATACATCAAGAACCTGACTCGCCTTTCGGGGCGAGTTTTTGGTTTTTCTTTGCGGCTTGACCTTCAAGTCCGCTGAGGTGCTTACTGAGGGCCATGCAAATCGTGAAAAGCTTGGAGAGGGCCGACCTGAAGCTGTCTTTCGTGAATGCCGACGCCACGCAGGCACGGACGCTGCGTGACCTGCAACCCGGCCAGGTGCGCCTGACCGCCCGGCTGGACGGGCATGACGAGGCGGTGGCCCTTGCGCCCCAGGACGCCGGCGAGGCGCGCGAGATCGGCGTGGCGCTGGCGAACCTGGCCGGCACCGTGGGCGCGAAGAACCTGCACGTGGCCGCCAACGAGTACGCGGCGGCGCTGGCCGGGGCGGCTTCGGCCGCGCACTGGAAGGACACGCGCTTCAGAGGGGTGGCCTTTACGGCGGCTGAAACGCCCCAGCTGCACCTGGAGGGCCTGGGGGACGCCGAGCAGGCGCGGGTGCAGGCGGTACTGGCCGGCATGACCTTCACGCGTGAGCTGGTGAGTGCGCCGGCCAACCACCTGAGCCCCGCCACGCTGGCCAGAGAAGCCCGCACGCTGGAGCGCTGCGGCCTGGATGTGGACGTGCTGGACACGGAGGAAGTGAAAGCGCGCGGCATGAACCTGCTGGCGGCGGTGGCGGCGGGCAGCAAGGACGGCCCGCGCCTGATCCGCGTGACCCTCCCAGCACGCGGCGAGTGCCAGAAGGTGGTGGCGCTGGTCGGCAAGGGCATCACCTTCGACACCGGCGGATACTCGCTGAAAACTGCGCAGGGCATGTACGGCATGAAAAACGACATGGGCGGGGCCGCCACGGTGCTGGGCACCATGCGGGCGCTGGCCGACCTGCGCGCGTCCATCCCTGACGGGGTGGAGATCCGCGCTTACGTGGCCGCCGCCGAGAACATGGTCGGCCCGGACGCCATGCGCCCCGGCGACATCTACCGCGCTGCGAACGGCAAGACCGTGGAGGTCACCAACACCGACGCCGAGGGCCGCCTGGTGCTGGCCGACGCCCTGGCCGTGGCCTGTGACGAGGGCGCCACCGAACTGGTGGACGTGGCTACCCTGACCGGCGCAAAAATCACCGCCCTGGGCTCGGACATGGCCGCCGTGTTCAGCAACGACCGCGATCTGGTGACCCGCCTGCAGCGCGCCGCCGACGCGGCTGGAGAGTCCATCTGGGAACTCCCACTGCACCAGCCGTACCTGAAGGCCTACCAGAAGAACACCATTGCCGACCTGAAGAACAGTGACGGCAACCCTGCGGGCGGCAGCATCAAGGCGGCGCTGTTCCTGTCGCAGTTCGTCACGCGGCCCTGGGCGCACCTGGACATTGCCGGCAACGCCGCCAAGGAGGACGTAGCGACCGGCTGGGGCGTGGGCACCCTGACCGAGTACGTGCTGAACAGGTAACCCAATCCCTCCAGTCACCACGTTTGCTGGCGGCTGGGCCGTTATGCTGGCGCGGTGCCCGATTCTTCGCCCGGCGTGACGCGCCGCCTGTACGGCCTCCTGACGCCTTACTGCCGCGTGGTGGGCCTGGGGCTTCTGCTGCTGGTCGGTAGCGTGGTGGCCGAACTGTACCCGCCGCTGGTATGGATCCGGGTGGTGGATCACGGCATCGCGCAGCGCGACTGGCCCTTCATTGCCCGGCAACTGGTGCTGCTGGTTCTGGTGTTTGGCGTGCAGCAACTCCTGAGCGCCTGGCGCGGCGTGCTGCTGGAGCGGGCGGGGCAGCAGCTCACGCTGGATCTGCGGCTGGCGGTGTACCGCAAATTGCAGGGGCAGTCGGCCGAGTACTTCGAGTCGCAGCGCACGGGTGACCTGATTGCCCGCGTGACCGGGGACGTGGACGCCATTCAGGACGTGCTGGTGCGCGGCACCGACTCGGTGCTGGCCAACGCCCTGCGACTGGTCGGGGTGGTGGGGATCTTCATTGCCCTGAACCCGGTGCTGGGGGTGCTGACCACGCTGCCCATGCTGGGGGTGGGCCTGCTGCTGTGGCGCTACACGGGAACGGTGCGGCCGGCGTACCGGGCGGCCCGCACCCGCCTGGGCGACCTCACGGCCCTGATCACGGATCGCCTGTCGGGCATGCGGGTGGTGCAGACACATGCCCGCGAACACGCCGAAACGGCGCGGGTAGAGGGCCTGGCCCGCGAGCTGTACGGCGTGCAGGTGCAGGCGGTGACGCTGCGCAACCGCTCGTTTCCGCTGGCGCGGTTTGTCGGCAACCTGGGCAACGTGATCATGCTGGGCGGCGGCGCGTGGTTGATCATGGCCGGGCAGTTCACGGTCGGGGGCCTGCTGGCTTACCGGGGGTACGGGCGTTACTTTTACGGCCCGCTGGACGATCTGGTGGGCATTGCCGACCTGCTGCAACGGGCCGAGGCCAGTGGCCGGCGGGTCTTCGAGGTGCTGGACGCGCCCGTGACCATTCAGGAACGTCCGGACGCCCGAGTGCTGCCCCAGCCGGTGCGCGGTGAGCTGGAGTTCGTGGGCGTGAGCTTCGGGTATGACGCGGCGCGGCCCGTGCTGGACGGCGTGAGTTTCCGCGTGCCGGCCGGGCAGCGCGTGGCGATCCTGGGCGAGTCCGGCGCGGGCAAGAGCACGCTGCTGGGCCTGGTCACGCGCCTGCACGACCCGCAGACGGGCGCGGTGCGGCTGGACGGCTTGGACGTGCGCGACCTGACCCTGAGCAGCCTGCGCACGAATGCCGTGACCATGCCGCAGGACACCTTCCTGTTTCACGACACGGTTCGCGCCAACGTGACCTACGCCTGCCCGGACGCTGACCTCCAGCAGATCCGGGCAGCCCTGCGGGCGGCGCACGCGCTGGCCTTCGTGGAAGCGTTGCCGGAAGGGCTGGATACCATGGTGGGCGAGCGGGGCGTGAAACTGTCGGGGGGGCAGCGTCAGCGTCTGGGCATCGCCCGCATCCTGCTGGCCGACCCGGCCGTGCTGCTGCTGGACGAACCGACCAGCGCCGTGGACGCCGAGAGCGAACAGCAGGTGACCCAGGCCTTGCAGGCGATCATGCACGGGCGCACCACCCTGATCGTGACGCACCGCCTCAGTCTGTCGCGAGGCGCAGACCGCGTGCTGGTGGTCGCGAACGGGCAGATCGTGGAAGACGGTTCACCGGAGCTGCTGCGGAGCCGCAACGGCGCCTTCGCAGCCCTGGAACGCGCGGCCCAGCACCTTGAAGCCGCACAACCCAGTCCCGTGGCCTGAATGGCGCCCGCTCAGGGCTGCTCGGGTTTGGGTTCCTTACTTTTTCCGGGCTTGCCTTTCCCGAGTTTGCCCTGGCGGCTTTGCACCTCCTGAAAGTGCGCGTTCAGTTCCGGCCAGAGTTTCTGCACTGTGCGGCGGGCACGGTTTCTGGCCCCGCTTTCCTGCTTGATCAGGGCCTCCTGGTGACCGTGTGGCCAGTCGTGCGCCACCGCGTCCAGCACCACTTCGGCGTCCTGCATGCGGCCCAGGGCGTCCAGCGTGTCCTTCAGGATTTTGGGGGCAGGCGCCAGGACCTCGTGCGTGTAACGGTACTGCTTCAAGGCCTTGCGCCACTCGTGCCAGACGACCGAATCGCTGGCTTTCAGGACGGTGGCGGCGTCCTCCTGAAGGCGTTGTGACTGTTTGAGCAAGGCGCTGCGGGCTTTTTTCTTGAAGTTGCCGGGGCGCTCGGGCACGCGCGGCAGTTCCGGAAGGTGCAGGTCGGCCAGCAGGCCCTGGCGTTTCTCGGCCCAGGCCTGCTCGAACTGCGCAATTTCCGGCAACGGGGCTTTCAGGCGCTTCAGGGCACTGGTGATGTGCTCGCCGGTCACGTCGTGGTCACGCAGGGGAGCCACGGCGCGGCGCAGGTCACGCCAGGCCCGCCTGGCCTTGCGGGGGGCGCCGTCCAGGCTCAATTCCGCCCCGATCTGCCGGGACAGCTTGCGGGTCTCGTGCACGGCCTGCGGTTCGCCGCGCTCCAGGGCTTCGCGCAGGGGTCTGAATTCGTTAGCTTTCACGTCTTCACGTTATAGCGGTAATGGCGCGGGCAGGGGTGACGCAGACGAAGGTGACTCAGGCGAGAGGGCCGGCCTCTCGTGAACCACACGACTGATCGGCTATGCGGAACTGTGACCGTGACGGACTTGGTGCGGGCAGGCCTTTCAGCGGATGATGAGGCCATGAAACACACCAGGACGTGGACGGACGTTTACGGCAGTGCCTGCGCCAGTTTCGAGGGCCGCCCCGGCGGGCACACCTGGCTGGTGGCGGCGCCGCCCGAACTGGCCCACGCGGTGCCGGCGGCGCTGGAGGGCGTGGACGCCAAGGGCAGCGTTGAACTGCTGGTGCACGACGGCCTGACGCCGCTGCTGGGCCGGTTGCGGGAAGTTCAGCCGCGCGGCGTGCTGATCGTGGCCCCCAGGGCCCTGCCGGCGGGCCCCGCCGTGACGCTGGCGGCCCGGCAGGTCACGACGGAAGCGGGCGGCTCTTACAGCGAGGGCGGGAGCTTTCCGGAGTGGACGGGTTGGGCGCCGCAGGGCAAGAAAAGCCGCGCCAGAGGCGGGGAGTGCGCGGCGGCCAGCGCCGTGACCTCACTGGACGTGCCGGTGGTGGTGACCACGGCGGCCGAGGTGGGGACAGCCCTGGAAGCCTGGCTGGATGCCACCCCTCACGGACGCTGAGCGGGACAACACTGCCTGACCCGCGTTTACCCACGCGCAAGTGGTTTACTCGTCGCAACCGAGGGCCCGCAGAACGTCGAGCATGTCAACCGGGCGCGCCGCGCGGGGTGGGGCAGGTTTGGGGGTGATCCGTAACCATCGCAGGAAACGTTGCATGAAGCCCTCCATAGAGCGAAGCCGACAGAAAACTGACGCCAATCTGATTTAAGATGAGGGAAAGTTTAATAAATCGTTCAGCTGTCTGGATGAGAAGTTTTTCATGGCAAAAATGACAGGCTTCTGACGGAGAAGCGCTGTCCTATCTATGAACTGTTCGCCTTCGGAAAAACACTGAGCAGTACGCCTCATCCCGCTTGAGGTCGCCTACGCTTAGTGCATTAGGGCGCCGGATAGCACAAGCGACAGGCTGTGCCCACCCCCAGCGATCCCTCCGAAGGGGGACGCCTAGCCGGGCTGCGAAGTGGGCCGCACCATCCGGAAAGCGGCGCCACTGAGCAGGGCCACCAGCACTGCGCCCAGCAGGGCGATGCCCAGCGCCGCCCGCAACCCGAAAGCGTCCGCCACGAAACCGATGGCGGGCGGGCCGAGCAGAAACCCGCCGTAGCCCAGGGTCGCCACCTGCGCGATGCCCTTGCCGTGCAGCGCGTGACCTGCCGTACCGTACATCACCGGCACCACGTTGCTGAGACCCAGTCCCGAAAGCGCGAAGCCCAGCGTGGCCGGCACAGGGTGCGGCACCAGCAGCACCAGCGCCATCCCGGCAGCGGTCACGGCGGAGCCGACGCGCACGATCTGCTGGTCGCCCAACTGGGTGCGCAGGCGATCCCCGAACCAGCGTCCCGTGGTCATGGCCGCCACGAACGCCGCATAACCTATACCCGCTGGGCCACCGGGCAGGTGCAGAACATCACGGAAGTACAGTGAAGCCCAGTCGTAATTGGCCCCCTCCGACAGCATGCCCAGGGCGCACAGCAGGCCCAGCAGCAGCACCAGCGGGTTGAGTCGCCCGGTCGTTTCCTGCGGCCCGGAAGCCTCCGAAGCGGCCAGGTCAGGAATCAGGGCGCGGCCGGCCCACAGCGCCAGCAGGGCGCCGATCCCCACGACTGCCGACACGTGGGTCAGCATGGCCACCCGGCCCACCAGCAGCGTCCCCAGCAGCGCCCCCACCACCCCACCCAGGCTGAAGTAGGCGTGCAGGCGACTCATGACGGGCCGGCGCAGGGTCTTTTCGACTGTCACGCCCTGCGCGTTCATGGCAACGTCCAGGCTGCCGTTCAGGGCCCCCAGCAGCGCCAGCGCAGCGATAAGGGTGGACAGGTCGAGCATCAGGAAGGGCAGGGCCAGGCTCAGCAGGGTCAGCACCACCAGCAGGCGGGTGACGCGATCACTGCCCCAGCGGGCGATCCAGTGGCCGGTCAGCGGCATGGTCAGCAGGCTGCCGATCCCGACGGCCAGCAGCGCCAGACCGATCTGCGCGGCGCTGAGGTGCAGGTGGTCGCGCACGCCCGGAATATTCACTGCCCAGGTGGCAAACAGCAGACCGTTCAGCAGAAAAATCAGGCTGATGCTGTGGCGGGCGCGCTCCGCCTGACCGGGCGTGGCGCTCAGAGGAAGGCCGGGTTGGTTGGGTAAGGCGCTGGGCATACGTTGGTTTTCTCCTGAAATGGTGCGCGGGTACAGCGCTGCTGCACAGATATGATCTGAATCGATACAGCTTTCTCTAAAGGATACGACATCCCGCTGATTCCGGGGAGCACGGAGTTGCGCCGCGCCTGGCTGGCCCGCCTTCACCCACCCGACTTCAGCAACATGCTGGAGTCATCGGAAAGGCATAATACGCACGGCGTCTAATTGCAGAGGATGACGGGAAAGCGCCGCCATCGTCTGCCATCTCCCGCAGCGCGTATTTTTGCTGCTCACTTCGGTTCGGGAAATATCGCCACAAAACAAGCGATATTTCCGCAAGTAGTATCAGCTATCATCCGGTCATGACGCCCGCCCAGCCGCGTTCACGGGGCCACTCCAGGCCTACCCTGCGCGATGTGGCCCGGGCCCTCCAGGTCAGCGTCGCCACCGTCAGCAACGCCTACAACCGGCCCGACCAGCTTTCCGGCGAACTGCGCGACAGAATCCTGACGGCCGCGCGCGACATGGGCTACCCCGGCCCCAACCCGCTGGCCCGCAGCCTGCGGCGCGGCAAGACCGGTGTCATCGCCCTGGTGTACGACGCCCCGTTGAACTACGCTTTCGCCGACCCCGCCGCCTCACTGTTCCTGGGTACCCTGGCCGCCACCATCCAGACCCAGGGCCTGAACCTGCTGCTGCTGGCCTGCCCGGACAGCACCGAACCTGTGCGGGCGGCCAGTGTGGACGGCTTCATCGTGTACTGCTCCGCCGAACAGAGCGAACTGCTGGGTACGGTTCTGGCGCGCGCCCTGCCCACGGTTCTGGTAGAGCAGCGCCCACGTCCCGGTACCTCGCAGGTGGGCATCGACGACCTGCAAGGGGCCCAGGAGGCTGCCCGGCACCTGGCCGAACTGGGTCACACCCACATCGGGATTCTGCCGCTGGAAATCACCAAGGACTACTGCCCGGATCCCGTCACGCCGCAGCGCGAGGCCGGCACCAACTCCCTGACCACCGCGCGCCGCTTCCAGGGATACCGCCAGGGTGCGCCACAGGCCCACTTCCATATTCTGGAAACCGCGCAGAACACCCCCCAGGAAGGCGAGGAACGCGCCCGCGAACTCCTGACGCGCTACCCCCAGATTACCGCCCTGCTGTGCATGAGTGACGTCCTGGCCCACGGCGCGCTGAACGCCGCCCGCAGCCTGGGCCGCCGGGTTCCGCAAGACCTGAGCATCATCGGGTTCGACGACCTGCCCAGCAGCGAACCGCTGAACCTCACCAGCGTCTGGCAGCCCACCGCCGACAAGGGCCGCCAGGCCGGCGAGGCGCTGCTGGCGCAGCTGGCCGGTGACTCCCCCAGCACGGTGACCCTGCCCACGCGCCTGGTGGTGCGTGGAACCACCGGGAAAACAGGCGGCAGGTCATAAAAGTCGGGGCTGACGAGCATTGACCGCAATCATCATGTCCCAGCCAACTTTTCCCCAATTCCTCAAGGCGTCCCGCGCCCCCATTTGCTTTCTGTAACCTTCGCTGGGCATGCTGGAAGGGTGAAGATTCTGGTGGTGGGTGGGGCCGGGTATATCGGTTCGCATACGGTGCGGCAGCTGCGCCGGGCGGGGCACGAAGCGGTGGTGTTCGACAACCTTTCGAGCGGTCACGCCGGAGCGTTGCCGGGTGACGTGACGCTGGTGCGCGGCGACCTGCTGGACGCCCAGAGCGTCAGGGACACGCTGACGGCGCACCAGCCGGACGCGGTGATTCACTTCGCGGCGCTGATCGAGGTGGGCGAGAGTATGCGTGCCCCGGCCCGGTACTACCGCAACAACGTGGTCGGCAGCCTGAACCTGCTGCAAGGCATCGTGGAGACGCGCAAGATTCCGCTGGTATTTTCCAGCACCGCCGCCGTGTACGGCACCACCGACGCCGTGCCCATCCCCGAGGACGCCCCCATGCAACCCGAGAGCGTGTACGGCGAGACGAAACTGATGACCGAACGTATGATCCACGCTTTCGGTGCGGCGCACGGGCTACCCTACGTGATCCTGCGCTACTTCAACGTGTGCGGGGCCGCGCCCGAAGGGGACATCGGCGAGGCGCACGCCAACAAGACGCACCTGATCGAGCTGGCGTGCCTGACCGCCCTGGGCCAGCGCGAGAAGATGATGATCTTCGGCGAGGATTACCCCACGCCGGACGGCACCTGCATCCGCGATTACGTTCACGTGCAGGATCTGGCCGACGCGCACGTGCTGGCGGTGGAAGCCCTGCACGCCGGGAAGCAGACGGCGGCCACCTACAACGTCGGCCTGGGCCACGGCTTCTCCGTGAAGGAGGTGCTGGACGCGGTGGACGAGGTCGTGGGCACGCCCCTGCCACGCGAGATCGCTGACCGCCGCGCCGGCGATCCCCCCCGCCTGGTCGCGGACGCCAGCAGGATCGTGAACGAACTGGGCTTCGACCCTCAGTTCACGAACCTGCAAGACATCGTGCAGACCGCCTGGAACTGGCACAGAACCCACCCGCACGAATTCAGGAAGTAGGGCCTGGCGGCTGGTCGCTGGTCACCGGTTTCACTTCACCCAGAAGCGCATCTCGTGCGGCGTTTCCACGCTCTGCCCAACGTCCTGCCAGTGCATTTCGGTGGTGAGGTCGGGGCGTTCGGTGTACCCGCGTGAGCGCCAGAAGGCGTGCAGCGGGCGGTAACTGGCGGGACGGGAGGGGTGATTCTCGGGGCGCTTCACGGCGCAGAAGGTGGTGACGTTCAGGCCCAGGGTGCGGGCGTGCCGTTCGCGCAGGTCGAAGAACTGGTGCCCGAGGCCACGCCCCCGGTAGTGAGGCAGCAGCAGGCTTTCGCCGAGGTACAGGATGTCCTGCACATTAAATTCCGGGTGGTTCAGGAAGGGGCGCTGCACTTCCGGCGTTTCGTGAACAAGTGGAATGGCGGTGCTGGCCCCCACCACCCGGCCAGCGTCGCGGGCCACGGCCACGAACATGCCGGGAGCCTGCGCGTAGGTGCTCAGGTACTGTTCCTCGTACTGCTGGTTGCCCTCGTACAGGTAAGGAAAATCCCGGAAGATGCCCATGCGCAGCCGCGCCAGGTCGGGAATCACGGCCTGCAACTCCTGACCCGTCAGCGGCGTAACGGTCACGGAGGGGGTCGCCGCCGGATCAGCCGCCAACTTGCCGTGTCCAGTCCGCGAGGTTGTAGTAGTTGGTGACGCGGGCAATTTTGCCGTTCTGAACTTCGAAGAACGCGCCCACGGGCAGGACGTACTTCTGACCGTTCGCCTCGGGGAGGCCCTCGTCGGTTTGCAGGTACTCGCCGTGAATCACGAACTCTGCCGCGCCGCGCCGTCCGTCGGGGGTCGACATCACCACGAGGTCGGTGGCCTGTTCGCGGTAGTGGGCGTCCATCTTTGCCAGGAAGGTGCGGAAAGCGGCCTTGCCTCGCTGGGTCTGTCCCTCGTTGATGTCGTGCTGCACGTCGTCGGTGAGGAAGGAAAGCATGTCTTCCCAGTTACCAGCGTTGAAGGCGGCGTAGTAACGCTGGAGCAGTTCGGTGGTGTCCATGCACTAAGCATAGGTGGCGACCTGTGCAATTGAAAGAATTTGTTCACCCTGTAGAAAATAAGTGGCTGGCGGGTACAGTTACGGGCCTCCGGGGAAAGCGCCCGAATGCCCTCCACTTCCCCCACCAGCCACTTTTGGCTTCTTCCTCCGGTCGGGGTTTGAACAGGGCATACCCTGTTTTTCACCCACCAGCTACTTAACAGTATCTTGTTTCGGTTTTAACGTAATGGCGTTGTGGTCTATTTAACATGACTGAAACGCATTTGATTCCTGCCGCATTTCGCGTCAAACTGGGGTGCAGCAGAAGTTCAGTTTTTCTTAATCACTTCTGCTAGTGTTCAGAGTGAACTCAGAATCAATGCGGACACCCCCAAAGGGGGGTAGATTCGTTGCCCAACTGGAGGAACCTACACCGTGGCCTCAATTCGTTACATCATCACCCGCTCCTGCCTGCAAGACGGCAGCATGCGTCTCCTGAAATACAACGAGGGCCACTTCCCGCAGAGTGGCCCCGCGCAATTCGTGGACGAAAAAGGCACCGAGCACACCGTGCACATCGACCGTGAACGTATGCGCGTCACCGGCCTGCGGGCTTTCTACCACGGTCTTAACCTGGGCGTGAACGACGTGATGCTGATTGCCCCCGCCGCACCGGGGCGCTATCAGGTGGACGTGATCGTCAAACCCCATCCGGTCACGACTGCGCCGCGTCCGCTGCCCACGCCGGCCCCCGAGACCCGGCGCGTGGTGATCAGCAGCACCCCGCATGTGCGCGAAGTGCGCCTGCAACAGGCTCCGGCGGCCCCTGCACCCGCTGCTCCGGCCCGCGCGGCAGAAAAAAACGTGGCCCCGGACAAACCCGTCGAGCAAGCCGCCGACCATCTACGCGAAGTGGCGGCTCTCTTCAAAACACCCGCCCTGCCTGCCGCAGAGCCCCGGCAAGCCCCGGTGGCCCAGCCCCAGCCTCAAGTTGCGCGAACCCAGGCCTCTTCTCAGGCCAGCCCACTCCAGCCCACCGCCGCACCCGCCCGCGAAAAGACGGTGCCCAGCGCTCCGCGCCGCGCCGAGGATCAGGTGGCCGAATTTGCCCGCCTGACCGGGTACACCCTGGAGTACCCCGCCACCGGCCTGATGCGCCTCCGGGCGGATCTGGGGACACAGTACGGGTACAGTGTGCTGCTGGCTGCCGATCCCCTCGCCATGACCCAGCCCGCCTGGGAAGAAGCGAAAGACGAAGCGCGGCTGCTGATGACGCACGAGGCCGAACGGCCTGAAGGCCTGACCCGCCTGACCCGCGAGGCGCTGAGCGTCCTGATCGACCACGCGCACCTCGCGCCCCTGAGCCCCATCGACCTGCGCGGGTACTGGCGGGCCGGCAGCATCGACCTGGAGAGTGCTGCCAGCATCACCGAACTGGTCAGCGCCCACCTGGCGCAGCGCGGCACCTTCACCTTCGTGCTGCTGAGCCTGGCGCAGCAGGGCGCCAACTCCATCGTCAGTGTTCCGCGCCTGGCCGAACGCCTGGGCAGCGGCGTGAACACCGCCGAATTGACCACCATTCTGGAAACCCTGTCGCGCCCGCCCTTCCTGGCCCTGACGCCGCTGCCTGCCGGTCAGTACCTGCTGCGCACCGACGTGGATCACCTGCTCAGCGACCTGTCCGAGTACGCGCACGGCGTGCGCCGCCGCACGGTGCCTCCGGTGCAGATCGACGCCGCACCTGTGCAGCCCGTCAAAGTCTACGCTTAAGAAATAAGAAGGGGTATGCGCTCTGGGCCATGAGGTTTTTTACTCATGGCTCACCGTTCATAGCCCCAGGTACATGGTCGACCTCCGCCGATTCCGACACGAAGGAGAGCAACGTCATCCCGCCGCTGAACCCCTGTTGCCGGGCGGGCTTGAGTTTTACTTCCTTACCCTCGAACAGTTTCTTGCCCTCCTCGACGCTGACGGGACACAGCAGCAGGTGCAACTCGTCGAGCAGGTCCGCTTGCAGGAGGGGCCGCACCACCTGACCGCTGCCGTAGATCAGGATGTTCGCGCCGTCCTGCTGGCGCAGGGCCTTGACGTGCTGCACAAGTTCATCCGGGTGAAGTGCGGTGGAATTCCACGTCAGCTCACCCCGCTGACTGGTCACGACTTCTTTCGGCATGGTGTTGATGCGTTCAGCAAACCCGCCCTCGTCGGCAGGCGCCTGGGGCCACGCCTCGGACATGCCCTCGTAAGTGACGCGGCCCAGCAGCAGTTGACTGGCCGCGTGAAGGTGCCCGTCCTGAAACTGACCCACGTCCTGCGAGAAATACGGTTGAGTCCATACGGGAGCTTCCATCACGTTGTTCAGGGTCACGTATTCGATGGCCACGACTTTTCTCATGGCCCCAGCCTAACTGGAGGCCAGCGAGAAGTCTTGAACGGAAACGACACGGAGTTGCGCCGGCGTTTGCCCCCCAGTAGCGCCGCAGGGCGCGGGTCAGGTGCGGCTGGTCACTGTACCCGCACAGCACCACCACGTCCGCAATGGCGTTCCCGGCCTGAAGGAGCCGTGCAGCCTCGCTGGCCCGCCGGATCTGCTCGAACTGACGGTAGGACAGGCCCGTGGCGTGCTGAAACTGTCGCTGCACTGTGCGAAGGGACTGGTCTTCAACCGAAAGGCCCAGCAGAACACGAGGCACGACAGCCGAGTGCTGCAATTCACCTCTGGCAAGAAGAAGGGCCACGAAAGCGTCCAGCTCATCCTCGCGGGGGATGGGAATGGCTGAACCGTTCAGCCAGAACGCGCGGCTGGACGCCAGGGGCAACGTGAGGCCACCGTTGAGCGCCTGACCCGGCGGCAAACTGCTCAGGAGCGTTCCCGGCGCGAAAGGAACCCCCAGAAACTCCGCCTCCAGCGGCACTGACGCGGGCGCGGCCTGCGTGACAGGGCCAACCAACGCCACCTGCACCACTCCACCCTGACGCGTGAAGACCAGTTCCGACGACGTGACCGCTCTCGACACGAACTCCCGCGCTGTGCCGCTGCGCGTGGCCCAGAACGGCAGCACCAGTGGCGAATCCGGCACGAGGTAACGGAAGTCGAAGGTCATCTTTCTCGCCTTACGCCAGCCTTTCCTGACCCTGCCGGGTCTGGAAGTCGTGCCAGGCGGCGCTGAGGCGGCGAACCGCTTCGGGGAGTTGCGCGGGGGCCAGGGTAAAGGGCAAGCGCAGGAACGAGTCGGGCAGGTCGCCCAGGCCCATGCTGGCGCCGGGAAAGAGGCGCAGGCCATAGCGGGCAGCGTGGTGAGTGAAACTGCTGGCCTGCCGGGTCGGTAATTCCACCCACAGGTACTGCCCACCGGCCGGCACCTGAAACTGCCATTCGGGCAGGTGCTGCCTCAGCAAGCCGGCGAGCAGGTCACGGGCGGGCTGCACCTGCTGACGGCGGCGTTCCCGCAGGGCCGGAAGGTCTTGCAGCAGCTTCAGCGTGATGTGCTGCGCGGGAAGACTCCCGCCGAAATCCGCCAGGGTCTTGGCCTGTTCCAGCAGGGGGCGCATGGACGTGGGCACGCGCAGCCAGCCGACGCGCAGGCCCGCCCAGAACAGTTTGGACATGCTGCCCACGTTCACGATGGGGGCCTGCGGCGCAAAGGTGGACAG
The DNA here is from genome assembly GCF_004634215.1 of Deinococcus fonticola. NCBI lineage: Bacteria > Thermotogati > Deinococcota > Deinococci > Deinococcales > Deinococcaceae > Deinococcus > Deinococcus fonticola. Next base: position 69,074 of record NZ_SMMH01000006.1, read on the forward strand.
GCGCGGCGGTGGGAGCGGGCCGAAATCCAGTTCGCACAGGGTGTCGTCCTCGATGGTGGGCAGTTGCTGCTGCGCGATGAACTCCGCCAGTTCGCGCCGGGTGCGCGCGGGCATCACGGCCCCGGTCGGATTCTGGTAGGTGGGGGTCAGGAACGCCAGCCGGGGCGCATGCTCCAGCGTCAGGGTGCGGAACTCCTGGAGTGGCACGCCGTCGGCTTTCACCGGAACACCGATCAGGTGCGCCCCCGCCGCCCGGAACACGTCGATGGCCCCGAAGTACGTGGGGGTCTCCAGCAGAACCGCATCACCTCGCCGCAAAAACGCGCCAGCCATCAGGGAAATGGCCTGCTGCGCCCCGCTCGTCACGATGACCTGCTCGGGCGCCGTGGGCAGGCCCCCCCGCGTGTACTCCTGCGCCAGCCGCGCCCGCAACTCCGGCAGGCCCAGCGGGTGATACACCGATTCACGGTAAGCGTCCAGCGCCGCCTCGCGCATCTGCTGGCGCTGAATGTCGTCCAGGAGCGGTACGGCAATCGTGAAGTCCAGCTCATCCGGCGGGGCGAGGGGCCGCTGCACGGGCGTGCGCAGCGTCAAGACCGCCGAGGCACGCGGGGCCTGCGCGGAAACATGCGTGCCACTGCCGCGTTTGCGCGTGACCCAGCCGCCTGCCGCCAGTTCATCGTAGGCTGCCACCACTGTGCTGCGGCTCAGGCTCAGCAGGTTCGCCAGCGCCCGCTCGGCGGGAAGTTGCTCGGTGGGCGCGAGCCTCCCCGCATGAATGGCTTCCTGAAAGGCCCCACTGAGGCGCAGGTAGAGTGGCCCTTTTGCGCTGCGCCAATCGGTCAGCAGCGCAGAAAACTTCGTGAGATCACTCATGCGGTCGCCCTGCCCAGGGCTGGACGAGGAAGCTGGTCACTCTCCCCTTCACTCTTTTGTCACCGCGCAGTTCCCTCTTCCAACGAATAGGCACCCTGACCGCAGAACGCCCCCTACGTTTCAAGGTTCTGAGGTTTTGTAAGGCGGTTGATCGAGCTGAAACGGTGAGGGGAAGGAGCATGCCCCATTTTATCAGTCCAATGTCTGGATAAGCGGCTCTAAGCAGGCCAATCTGGCCTGAATTGCCTCTGTCAGGCAGTCCACCCTTGCCTCACACTTTCTCCCATGACCGCCACGCCGACTGAAACCCCCAACTTCTGGCGGGATTCACACCCAAATGCTTTTCTGAGTGGCCTGATCGCCATCATCATCGGGTGGGCGGGGCCGAATGTGCTGATCTACAGCGTGCAGCAGGCCAGCGGCCTCAGTGACGCGCATGCCATGTCGTGGTTGTGGGCGCACGCCATCTTCACGGGGCTGGCGGGCACTTACCTGAGTCTGCGCACCAGGATGCCGATTCTTTCCACCTGGTCGACACCGGGCATCGCCTTGCTGGTCACGGCCATGCCGGGCCTGCCGTTCTCGCAGGTAGTGGGGGCGTTCGTGCTGTCCGCCGTGCTGGTGTTCCTGCTGGGAACGTTCACGCCCCTGACCCGGCTGGTGCAGGCCATTCCCCTGCACCTGGCCGCCGCCCTGAACGCCGCCATACTGCTGCCGTTCGGCTTCAAGACCATGACGGCCCTGACCCAGCAACCCGCGCTGGTCGGCTTGATGGTCGCGGCTTACTTCGTGGTGCGTCAGATCGATTCGCGCTGGGCGGTGGCCGGCGTACTGGGCGTCGGGGTGGCCGCGAGTGCGGCGTTGGGGCTGTGGCGCCCGGTTCATGTGCCGGTCGCGTTGACCGTGCCGCAGTTTGTGAGACCGGAATTCAGCCTTCAGGCCAGCCTGAACATCGCGCTGCCGCTCACGCTGCTGGCGTTCACCGGGCAATTCGTCCCCGGTTTCGGTGTGCTGAAAGTCAACGGGTACGAACCCGCCCCCGCCCCCATCCTGAAAACCTGCGGGGTCGCCAGCCTGGGCGCGGCCTTTGTCGGCTGCCATAACCTGACGCTGGGGGCGCTGCTCGCCAATATCGTCAGTGGCCCCGACGCCCACCCGGACGCCGGAAAACGCTACACCGCTGCTGTATGGGCCGGAATCATCAACATCATCTTCGGCCTGTTCGCGGGGACTTTCCTGCACCTGATGGGCATTCTTCCGGCTCAGGCCCTCGCTGCGCTGGCCGGTCTGGCCCTGCTCGCCGCCACCGGCGGAAGCCTGCAAACGGCGCTCCAGACTCACCCCGGCAGTCTCGCCGCACCTACCGTCATCCTGGTGACGCTTTCCGGCATCACGCCCTTTGGCATTGGGGCCGCTTTCTGGGGCATTCTGGCGGGGCTGGCCGTGCATACCGTGGAACGCTGGAAAGTCAAGAAAAAGCCGGCAAGCCAAGTCGAGATAACGCGACACCCTCCACAAGCGGACTCTACAGAACACCTCGCCGCAAAAGCAGGACCGCACGCCGGTTCAGCAGAGCCCTCACCCCCGTTGGCTTCCCCGATCTCAACGCTGGAGTAAACGAAAACCCCCCGGAGGTCATCCGGGGGTATTACCGTCCTGCATGTGGCGCACCCGACTGGAGTCGAACCAGTGGCCTGCCCCTTAGGAGGGGGCCGCTCTATCCATCTGAGCTACGGGTGCAGGCTCAGGGCGGGACGAAGTATAGCAGGGGCAGCGCGGCCAGGGAAAAGCGTCAACCCCGGCTGGCCCGCCACTAACCTGCTGACGCCTGAGCTACTCATAGGTTCGGCCATTTGTTGTTGATCAGCGGCCGGCCTGGGCCATCTTCAGGAAGTGGGCGCTGCTCTTGTCGTTGGGGTCGAGTTCCACAGCTTTGGCGTAGGCCTCGGCGGCAGCGGGGTAATTCCTGGCTTCGTACTGCACGCGGCCCACCCAGGCCCAGGCTTTGGCATACCTGGGGTTCTGCTGCGCGGCCTGCTGGAAGCCCCCGAGCGCTGCCGTCTTGTCGCCAGCGGCGTACCTGGCGTAGGCGGCGCGGAAGGTTTTCACGGTATTCAGGCCGTACTGCTGGCCTTCCTGCGCCAGGCCCAGGTTGTATTTGTCGGCGGCGCTGGCAGTGGGGAGCTTCGTTGCGCCCTGATAGGCAGTCAGGGCCGCGTCGGCGTTCCCGGCTTCCAGTGCCAGGCGGCCTGATTCTCGCCACGCCTCGATGAAGTTTGGGGCGGCCTGCGCGGCTTCCTGAAATCTGGCGAGTGCAGCGTTGCGGTCGCCTTTTTGCAGCAGGTCGTAGGCCTTGCTGAAGGCAGTGGTGGCGGCGGGGCCATACGTTCCGGCTTTTTTCGCCAGGTCGTTGAAGTAGCGCAGGGTCTTGTTGTCTGGCGTGAGTTTCAACGCGGCCTCGTAGTACCCCTGGGCGCGGGCGTACTCGCCCGCTTCCAGGGCGGTGCGGGCTGCCCAGGAGTTGCACAGCACGTTCTGCGGGTCGATCTTCAGGCAATTGGCGAAGAGGCCAGCGGCCTGACTGGGGTTGCCGCGCGTGTAAGCGGCGTAACCAAGGTTGTACTGCGCGAAGGCGGCGGCGCGGTCGGCTTCCGTGCCCGCCTGCCCGGGCGCTACTTTGAAGTAGGCGTTCCAGGCTTCCTCGGCTTTTTTCCAGAAGCCCACTTCGGTGTAGATCTGGGCGCGGAGTTTCAGGTAGTCGGCGTTGCCCGGTTCGGCCTGCACGGCGGCCTCGGCGGCGGCGGCCGCCTGTTTCCAGAGGTTCTGGTCGATGCTGGCGCTGCCGGCGGGGTAGGTGTTGCGCGCCCTGGCGGCCAGGTCACGGGCGCTGTCGGCAGCCTGTGCGGCGCCCTGAGAAGCGGTCTGGGCCAAGGCTGAACCAGTCACCAGGGCAGCCGTCAGCAGGATCGGCGTGAGTTTCATGTGTTCAGTGTTCAGGGAAACTGCGTGGGACGCATGGGTTTTAAGTGAAGATCAGCTCAAAATCCGGGTCAGAAATGGCGTACTCTGCCCGCATGACTGGTCTGGTGTGGGTGGCGCTGGACGGTGTCGGGCACCCGCTGGACGCCCCACCCGGCAGCGCGTGGGAGCAGGACTTGCCCACATTAAGGCCGCTGGTCGAGGCAGGCCTGGCGCTGGAAACTACGCTGGGCGTGCCGGGGTTGCCGCAGTCGGGTACCGGACAGGCGTGCTGGCTTACGGGGCAAGACGCGGTGGCGCTGATGGGCGAGCATTTCGGGCCGCAGCCGGGGCCGACCCTGCAACGCCTGCTGAGCGAATTCAGCCTGCCGGCGCGGCTGAAGGCGGCCAGTGGACGGGCTGCCCTGCTCAACTTCTATGCACCCGCTTACTTCGGCGAGCAGCGAGGCGGCCGCAACCGCATGGGGTGCTTCCCGTTCTCATTCCACGCGGCGGGCCTGCCGCTTAACCCGCCAGATTTACCGCTGGTGCGGGCCTCGCTGGGCTTAGACTACGCGGCTCCGTGGGCACCTTTCACTTCCGTTCAGGAGCAGAGGCAACTGGGGCAGGAGGTCGCCCAGGCGGCGCACGGATGGGATGTGCTGGTCATGGATTTGTGGTTCAGTGACCTGCTGGGCCACCAGGGTTCCCCCGAGCCCCGCCCGGAAGTGCAGCAGGCGGCCTCTGCTTACCTGCGCCGCGTCGACGCCCTGCTGACAGGCCTGCTGGACGGCGGGGCGCAGGTCATCCTGAGCAGTGATCACGGGAACATGGAAGATCTAACGGTGAAAAGTCATACGCTGGCGCGCGTCCCGTTCGCTGGCGCGGGTGTGAACCTGGGGCACCCGGCCAATGTGGTGGAGGGTGGAAGACAGCTGGCGACCCTGCTGGGATTGAATTAGGGACATTTGCCCGGCAAGTTATCCACAGGAGTTTTCCACAGGTGCTGTGGATAAGGTGTGGAAAACTTTTTTCAGGCTGCTCTGGAAACACTCTTTTTTAGCGTCTCAACCGAAATGAATCGGGAGACCGAGACTACTCAGCCAGGGCCCGAAAGTTATCCACAGTGAAACGAGACTCTGTGGATAACTCTGCTTTATGAGCCTTGCACCGCGTCTATGAAAGCTTTTACTGCCTGTGGATTCTTTACGCCCGGTGAAGCTTCCAGGCGGCTCACGGCGTCCACGCCTGACGGACGAAGAAGGTGAATGGCTTCCCGCACATTTTCCGGCCCCAGTCCACCCGCCAGCCACGCGCCCGCCGGCCAGCCCGCACGCAGAGCTTCCCATTCCAGGGGCACGCCACCGCCGGGGTTCGGGGCGTCCACCATCAGGGTCACGCGCGGGTCGGCCGCCCAGCGCTCCCCCTCGCGCGATAACTCGTCTGCTTTCACCACGCGCAGCACGGGATAAAATTGCGCCGCCGTCTCCACGAACTCTGCCGGCAGCGCCCCGTGAAGCTGCACTGCCGACATGCGGGACGCCTCGGCCAGGCGCAGCACCTCATCCAGCCCCTGGCCCAGAAACACGCCCACCCGCGCCACAGTCAGGCCCACACTGAGGCTCGCCTCGCGGGCCACGTCCGGCGACACCAGCCGCTTGCTGATCGGCGCGAAAATGAACCCCAGCGCGTCCGCGCCCGCCTGGGCGCACAGGACGGCATCCTGAACGGAAGTCGTGCCACAGATTTTCACTTTCGGGCGTGTCAATTGTGGCGCGTGGCCGGCCGAATCAGACATGGTTCGCTTCCAGCGCGGCGAGGCGGCTCTCCAGCTCACGGTTTTTCTGGAGCAGGGCCAGCAGCAGCAGGGCGTAATGGTCGTAGAGTTTCGGGCGTTCCATGCGAAGCTCGCCGGCCATCCATTCGCCCAGCAGACGTTCGGCCTCGCGCAGCACCTCGTCTGCCGGCACGTCCCGGTAATTCCTTTCGCCGATGATGGCGCGGGCAAAATTGACTTCTCGATCCGTCATGCCCCCATTGTAAAGCAGCCTGCCGAACCCCTGCTTGCTCAGCCCCTGCCTGCTCAGCCCCTGCCTACTGAGCCACCTGGCGGATGGCACGCGGCCACGCCTGTGAAACCCTGACGGCATGACCAAGCGCGACACCACACTGCACCTCCTCTTCACGCGCGAGGACGGGCGCAACGCCATCCATACCGTGAAGACAGACAAGACCACGTACTACGGCGCTAACATTGCCGAGGCAGCCCGGCAGGTCGGGATCGAGGGAAGGCCCTTGCGGCGCATTCATTTCAAATTCCACGGCGTGCAGGACGGTGTGAATGTCGTGGAGGCCGTGTGGCACCTGCACGCCGTGAAGGGCGCGGAAGTGCACTGGAGCAGGGATTTCACAGCTTCGGAGCGCCAGTGGATTGAAACGGCCCGCACCCCCACCGTCACACCGTGGTTCCAGGAAGGCTGGTTCAGCGCGGCGCTGGCGTGGCTGGACGGCGAACTGACCGCGCAGGGCTGGACGCGGGTGGGGGTGCCCAGAACGCTAAAGCACTGGCAGATCAGCCTGCTGTGGGAAGTGCCCACCACGCACGGGCGCGTCTTCCTGAAGGGCGTGCCGGACTTCTTTGGCCGCGAGGCCCAGCTGACGCCCCGGCTGGCGCAGGAGTTGAGCGGCGCGGCTCCCCCCGTGCTGGCCGCCGATCTGGCCCGGGGCCTGCTGCTGATGGCCGACGCTGGGGAACCCGTGGACGAACAGGACGTGAACTGGCCGGCCCTGCTGCGTCATCTGGCCCGGGTGCAACAGAACAGCATTCCCCTGCTGCCGGACTGGCACCTGCGCGACCGCGGGCCGGAATACGTGCTGAGCTGGCTGGACACGCTCCTTGCCGAGGCCAGTCTGCTGACCGGACAAGAGAGCGGCTTTACCCCCGACGAGGCCCAGCGCCTGAGCACTGCGCGCCCACGCCTGGAGGCCGCCCTGAAACGCCTGAGTCGCAGCCCCCTGCCGCGCACGCTGGGTCACGGTGACCTGCACGGCGGCAACGTGCTGGTGAAAGACGGTCAATTCACGCTGCTGGACTGGTCGGATGTGTGCCAGACACATCCGTTTATGGACGTGAACCCCGCCTACTTCATCCCGAACCCCTGGCAGAACAGCCCGGACGCTGACCACGCGCAGTTAAGCACCGCCCGCACTGCCTACCTGCAAGCCTGGACAGCTTACGCGCCGGCTGAAGAACTGGAACAACTCCTGAAAGACGGCGAGTTGACCGGCGAGCTGTTCCGCGCCCTGGGGTACATGGACGGAATTTACGGGGCCGTGCAGGACAAGACCGAATGGCACGGCGCGCACCTCCTTCACCTGCGAAAAATACTGAACATGCTGGAGGGTACATGAACTACCGTGACTGGACGGCCAGCCCGCAGGATTTCGCGGCTCTGGCGCGCTTGAACACCATTCAATACCCGGATGCGCCCGTAACAGCGGAAGGCATCGAGCGCAACTGGGGGTTCGTCGACCCACAGCGTCCTACCCTGATTCGTTTCGTGCTGCTGGACGGTCAGGAAGTGGCGCTGGTGGAAACGTATCCGCAAGGTGACGGGTCTTTTCTGCTGGAACTCATTGCGCCCGCCACAACTTTGCACGAGTACGGCCCGGAATTACTGGACTATGCGCGGCAATGGGCGAAAACCCAGGGGGCGGCACAGTGGTCTCTCACCATCCGGCAGGATGATCCGCGCACCGACTGGCTGCAACGGCGGGGATTTGACGTGCAGGACAGCATCAGTGAATGGACAGCGACCCAGCAGCCGCGGCCACAGCCGCCCGGACATGTCGTTCTCCTCCCTGTGGGCCACGATCCCGCAAGACAGGAAAGCTTACGAACAGCCCTGAATACCGCACGCCAGGAAAGAAACCTGCCGCCCTTCACGTCCCAGACATTCAAAGATGATGTGCTGAACTTTGGCCTTTACCGACCCGACCTGCTGTGGCTGGCGCAAACCCCAGGCGGGGAAACCATCGGTGGCGCATGCCTGCACGTGTGGGACAACGCGCAGCACGGCGAACTGTCGTGGGTCAGCGTTTCCCCAGGCTGGCGGCGCAGGGGGCTGGGAACAGCCCTGGTCAGCCACCCAGCAAGCCGATCTGCCGCTGACCAGCACGCGACTCCCTGGGGCTTACGCGCACCTGTCTCCCCTTCTGACCAGAGCAGGTTTTCAACAGACGGACGTGTGGGTGACGCTGACCTGCGACCTGTAGAGGTCATCGACCCCCTGTTTTTACGCGCCCGGCACGCCGGCTTCCGCGAAGGTCTGCATCTCGCGCAGGGTGGCGGCAGCGGCCAGCACGAGGGGCGCGGCCAGCACGCCGCCGGTGCCCTCGCCCAGGCGCAGGCCCAGATGGAACATGGGCCTGAGGCCCAGCGCCTGAAGCTGCGCGGCGTGCCCGATCTCGGCACATTCGCCGGCGGGCAGCAGGTAATCCTTCAGCGCGGGGTTCAGGGCCACCCCGACCAGCGCGGCGCTGCCTTCCACGAATCCGTCGAGGATGATGGCCTTGCCGGACGCGGCGGCCTGAAGCATCACGCCCAGCATGGCGGCCAGTTCGTACCCGCCGAACTCGGCCAGGACGTCGAGCGGGTCGGTGGCCGGGGTGCGCCCGAGGGCTTCGCGCACGACCTGCACCTTGTGCGCCAGTTTCGCGTCGTCCACGCCTGTGCCGCGCCCGGTCACGCGGGCCGGGTCAAGGGCAAGCAGGCGGGCGGTCATGGCGGCGGCGGGCGTGGTGTTGCCAATGCCCATCTCGCCGGGAATCAGGATGTCGGCGCCGTCTTGCATAGCCTGACGGGCCAGCGCGGCGCCGGCCAGGATCAGCGCTTCGGTTTCCTGGCGGGTCATGGCCGCCTCGGTGCGCAGGTTGCGCGTGCCGCGCCGCAGCGCGTGACGGTGCAGGCGCGGGTGGGCGGGCAGTTCCGCGTTCACGCCCGCATCCATCACGTACACGCTGGCGCCCACGCTGCGGGCGATGGCATTCACCGCCGCGCCCCCTGCGCCGCCCGGCGTGTCGGACAGGAAATTCATGACCATCATGGGGGTCACCTCGGGCGGGTAGGCGCTCACGCCGTCCTGCGCCACGCCGTGATCGCCCGCCGCCACGATGACCGCCACGCCCTGCGGGTGCGGTTTCTCCGAACCGAAAATGCCCGCCAGGCGAATGGACAGCTCCTCCAGATCCCCGAGTGCCCCGGCGGGTTTCGTAAGTTGTGCCTGACGTTCCCGCGCCCGCAGCATGGCGGCCTGATCGACGGGCTGAATGGACTGGATAAGGTTAAAGAGTTCCTGATTCATGGTTTTCCTTTCAAGGTAAGCGGCAGGCCGCTGACGAGCAGGTACGCTTCGTCACTGGCCCCCGCGCAGCGCTGGTTGACCCAGCCGAGCACATCCCTGTAACGGCGCGCGAGGGCGTTCTCTGGCACGATGCCGAAGCCCACCTCGTTGGTCACGAGAATGACCGTTCCGGCGCGGTTGCGGGCCACGTGTATCAGTTCAGCGGTGGCCTGCAGAATCTGCTCGTCGGTGAAGTCGTGGTACATCAGGTTGTTTACCCACACGCTCAGGCAGTCGAGCAGCAGCACAGGCGTGCCGGCGCTGTGCAGCGCCGTGGGGACGTTCACGGGTTCCTCCAGCGTGACCCAGTGCGCGGGGCGCTCGGCGCGGTGACGCCCGATGCGGTTCTGCATCTCGGCGTCGAAAGCGACGGCGGTCGCCAGGTAGGTGACGGATTCACCGGACTGCGCAACCGAATGTGCAGCCAGCCCCTCCGCGTAGGCGCTTTTGCCGCTGCGGGCGCCCCCCGTCACGAAGATCAGGCGCCCCATCAGATCAACCCCCGCACGTACTCCCAGTCCAGGCTGGCCTTGACCCTGGCAGCAATGGCGTCCAGTCGGGCGTCCAGCGAGTCCAGGTGCGCCGGGGCGGGCAGGTCGGCCCACTTCAGGAAACGTTCCAGGTAAGCGGGGTTCTCCAGCAGGCCGTGCAGATAGGTGCCGCGTACGTTGCCCTGTCGCCACAACAGGCCCGGCGCGAGTTCCTGCACCCCTAGGCCCGTTCGCGTCTGCCCGTGGTGAATCTCGTACCCTTCAAGGGCAAACCCGGTTTCGGTGTCGCTCAGGCGCGTCAACCGCGTGGTTTTCTCCGGGGCAAATTCCGTTTCGACGTTCAGCAGGCCCAGGCCCGCGACCTCTCCCCCGCCTTCCACGCCGTGCGGGTCGGTAATGCGCGTTCCCAGCATCTGCAGGCCGCCGCACACCCCCAGCACCGGAACGCCCTGATCTGCCAACCGGGCAATGCCGCCCGCCAGTCCACTGGAACGCAACCACGCCAGGTCAGCCGCCGTGCTCTTGCTGCCCGGAAGAATGACCGCCCGTGCCCCCACCAGTTCATGCGGGTGGGCGACCCAGCGCACCAGGTCTCCCAGCGGCGCGAACTCGTCCAGGTTAGAGAGGCGCGGCAGGCGGGCCACCGCCACGAACCCTTCGGCTTTCTGGCTTGCGCCGGCTGCGCTTTCCACCGCCACGCCGTCTTCCTCGGGAAGCGGAATGTCCAGCCACGGCACGACGCCCACCGTGGGAATACCGGTCTGTTCCTGAAGCCACTGCGGGGCCGGCGCGAGCAGCGAGGCGTCCCCCCGGAAGCGGTTGAGGATGAAGCCCTTAAGCAACGCGCGTTCCTCGGGAATCAGGCAGTGCCAGGTGCCGAGCAGGTGCGCGAACGCGCCGCCCCGGTCGATGTCGGCGGCCAGCAGCACGGCGGCCTGCGCTTCACGGGCCACGCGCATGTTCACGATGTCCGACGCCCTTAAATTCACCTCGGCGGGACTGCCGGCGCCCTCGATCACCACCACATCGAACTCGTCCATGAGGCTGTGCAGGGCGCCCTGCACGTGCGGCCACATTTGCGGTTTGCGTTCGCGCCAGGGCATGTTCGTCAGTTCCGCGTTCGCCTGACCCAGCAGCACCACCTGGCTGCGGGTGTCGGCTTCGGGTTTCAGCAGCACCGGGTTCATGCGCACGTCCGGCACGACCCGCGCGGCGCGGGCCTGAACCAGCTGGGCGCGGCCCATCTCCAGGCCAGCGGGCGTGACCCCGGCGTTGTTGCTCATGTTCTGCGCCTTGAACGGCGCGACCCGCAGCCCCTCGTCCGCCAGGATGCGGCACAGCGCCGACGCCAGGTACGATTTTCCGGCGTTGCTGGTGCACCCCTGAAGCATGATGGCGCGGGCAGTCAAGAAAGAAACCTCGGGAGGACAGGCACGAATACTGTTCTAGCAGGTAGGCGGCGTGGAAAGAGGTCGGGAGTGAACGAATTCCACATGCCGGGACAGGGGCAGGCGCGAAAAAGGAACCAAAGCCCGGCCCGCATGACGCGCGGTTACAGCACCTGCCGGCAAGCCTGAAGGAGGGCCGCGTTCTCCTGCTCCAGGCGGGTGCTGACCCTGATCCACGCAGGCAGGCCATAACTGGCGCAGTCGCGGACTTTGACGCCGTGGTTCAGCAGGCGCTGCGCGGCGGCGGCCGCATTCCCGACATTCAGGATCAAGTAGGGCGTGCCGTGGTGCTGCATCTCGCCAAATGAGCGCAGCGCGGCAGCGAGTTCCAGCGCGTTCTGACGCACGAGTGGAAGTGTCTGCGCCAGAAAGTCCTGGGCCTCCGGCAGCGCAGCCAGCAGGGCTTCGGTGCCGGCGGGAACGTGCCAGGCCGGGGCCAGGTTCTCCAGCTGCCGGATGATGGGCGGCGCGGCGATGGCGTAAGCGGGCCGCGCGCCCACGAGGCCGTGAACTTTGCCGGGCGAGAGCAGCCGCAGCAGGTTCGGGTGCCTTGGGCTCTCCAGTTCGGGCAGAAAAGGCGCATAGGCTTCGTCCAGAATGAGGATGGCGCCCACCTGCTCGCATTTCTGCGCGAGGGCCAGCAGTTCGTCCGGGGCCAGGAATTGCCCGGTGGGGTTGTGGGGGTGGCCCACGTACACGAGTCGCGTGTGGTCCGGAAGAACCGCCGGAAGGGCGTCCACCACCTGAATTTCGGCGCGTTGCAGCGCGGCGGCGCGGCCCAGCTCCCCGAACGGGGCGTGCAGGCTCAGCAGGCCCGTGCCCGCAGGCAGGAAAGCGCGGGCGGCGCGGTGCAGCAGATCGGAGGCACCGACGCTGAGGGCCACTTCTTCCGGCGTCACGCCGTGCCAGCAGGCCAGGCGGGCGCGGGTGGCGTGGTACGTGGGGTCCGGGTAGTGGGCGTGGTCGGCGTCCCGAACGGCCTGAAGAAGCGGGCGGTTGGGGCCGCAGGGGTTGCTGTTCACGCTGAAGTCGAGGCCGCTGAAGGGCGCGGCGCCGGGCCCGCCGTGGGGGGAGCGGGGCAGCAGGGGCGGGACGGTCACGCCCGCAGTGTTGCACGTTGCTCCGTTCAGTATCCGTCGTACATTACTGAACGAAATGACCTCACTGAATATGAACACTCTGGCTGACCGTGTGCTGCAAGGCGAAATCCTGACCGTGCAGGAGGGCCTGGACATTCTGAACCTGCCCGACACCGACACCCTGCGCCTCGTCGACGCGGCGTGGCGGGTGCGCCGGGAAGCGTTCGGAGACCAGGTGAAAGTGAACGTGCTGCTGAACGCCAAAAGCGGCCTCTGCGCCGAGGACTGCGCGTACTGCTCCCAGGCGAAAGGGGCCGACACGGGCATCGCGCGTTACCGCGTGCTGGAACCGGCTGAAATGCTGGACGAGGCGAAAAAAGCGCAGGCCGCCGGAGCGCAGCGCTACTGCATCGTGCTGTCGGGGCGGGGCGGCACCTGGGGCGAAGTGCGGCACGTCGCGCAGGCCACGCGCCTGATCAAGCAGGAAACGGACCTTGAGGTGTGCGCCTGCATGGGCCTCCTGCTGGGCGAGGAAGGTCAGCGGAAAGCCGAGGCCCTGCGCGAGGCGGGCGTGGACGCTTACAACCACAACCTGAACACCCACGAGGAGCATTACGCCGACATCTGCACCACGCACAGCTACGCCGACCGGGTGGAAACCCTGACGCACGCGGCCCAGGCGGGCATGAGCACCTGCTCGGGCGTGATTATCGGCCTGGGCGAAACGCCGCGGCACATCGTGGAACTGGCCTTGACCCTGCGCGAACGCCGGGCCGACAGCATCCCCGTGAATTTTCTGATTCCCATCGACGGCGCGGCGCTGGAAGGCCAGCAGACCACCGCGCACTTCACGCCGTGGTTCTGCCTGCGCGTCCTGAGCCTCTTCCGGCTGCTGAACCCGCGCGCCGAACTGCGGGCCAGCGCCGGGCGCGAAATTCACCTGCGCAGCCTGCAACCGCTGGCGCTGCTGGTCGCCAACTCCATTTTCCTGGGAAATTACCTGACGGAAGCCGGCCAGGAAGCCAGTGCCGACTGGCAGATGCTGGCCGACCTGGGCCTGCGCCCCGCACCGAGCGCCGCGCACAAGTCCCTTCCCGTCGCTGAACCTGTCGGGGTTTAAGGACGGGGGACACGGCTGTGAAAAAGAGCCTGGCTTCCCCTGCTCTTTTTCACAGCCGGGGAGCGTGCAAGCCAGCACATTTGGTGGCTTATCGCTGCCGCCGGCCGGGCAGCAGCAGAATGAGAACCGCCAGCCCAGTCGTGACCCGCGCCAGCCTCAACGCGCGGTTCAGGTCGGCGGCGGCAGGTTCACGCCCGCAGGCGTTCAGCACATACACGCCACGCTTATCGAGTTTGATGTCCAGTGCGCCCGCGAACACGCTCATGGGGTGTCCGGCGTTCGGGCTGGTGGTGTTCTGTCGGTCTTGCGCCCACACGCGCCAGCCGCGCCCGCCCGTAGCCAGGAGCGCGCACAGGGCCGTCAGGCGGGCCGGGGCCAGGTTCAGCAGGTCATCCATGCGGGCGGCGGTTTTCCCGGCGTATTCCAGTTCGGGCGTGCGGTAGCCCCACAGGGCGTCGGCGGTGTTCGTCAGGCGGTAGGCGGCCGCCAGGGGCAAGCCGCCCACGCGGTACGCCAGCAGCGGCGCCACCACGCTGTCGGACAGGTTCTCCGCGAGGCTCTCGATGGCCGCGCCCGCCACTTCCGCCGCACTCAGTGCGGACGTGTCGCGGCTGACCAGATGCCAGCCCAGGAGCCGCCGCGCCTCGGGCAGGTTCTCCTGTTGAAGTGCCGCGCCGACTTCCGCGACGGCCGCGAACAGGGCGCGGCGGGCCAGCAACGGCTTGAGCAGGGCGCCCTGCACATACCACGGCGCACGCGCGGCCGCCCAACCGGCCCCGGCCGCGAGCCCCGCCCCGGCGGCCCACCCTGCCGCGCCTTCGGCCAGTTGCTGCTGGGGTGTTTGTGCGCGCCAGTGGCTGCGCGCCCACTTCAGGTAATGGCCCATCCACACCACTGGGTGCACTTTTACCGGGGGTTCGCCCAGCGCGTCTAGCGCGAGGGCAAAAAGCATGGCGCGGCGGGAACTCAAGCGAAGTACCCGCCCGCGCCGCCCGTGTGCCAGTACAGCACGCGCTGACCGGGCCGGTAGCGCCCGGCACGCCAGTTCGCCAGCATTCCAGCGAAGGTCTTGGCGGTGTACGTCTGCTCCAGCATCAGGCCGCACTGCCGGGCTGCGAGTTCCGCCGCCTCCTGCCCGGCTGCCGTGGCTACGCCGTACCCGCCGCCCAGTTGCGCGTCGCTGAGGGTGTAATTCGCGCGTGGGGTGACGTGCGGATAAAAGCCGGCCCGGACCTCTTCGAGCAGGGCCGCCAGGCGCGCCTGGGCTTTCTCCTGCCGCCACAGCACCGAGAAGGTGTCCACGTGCGTGTCCAGGCCATGCACCCAGGTTCCCAGGACGAGGCCCGCCACGGTTCCCAGCGAACCGGACGTGACCACCATGAACGGCGGCGCCGGCTGCCCGGCCAGTTGCTCTTTCAACTCCCGGATGGCCTGCACGTACCCCAGCACACCCAGGACATCCGAGCCGCCCAGCGGAATGAGGTAGGGAGTCTCACCCTGCTGACGCCACTCAGCGGCGCGGGCGTGCATGGCGGCCATGACTTCCGGTTCCGTGACCGCGCCCAGAAAAGTGCGGGTGGCCCCCATCCGGCGGTCTATGCGTTGGTTTCCCGTATCAGTGTGCGGGTTCGGGGCGTTGAAGAACAGCTCGCACTTCAGGCCGGCCAGGGCCGCCGCGCAGGCGGTCAGGGCGCAGTGGTTCGACTGCGGGCCGCCGCAGGTGAGCAGCACCGTCGCGCCGCGCGCCAGAGCGTCGGCGACCAGCAGCCGCAGTTTGCGAACCTTGTTCCCGCCGAACCCCACGCCGCAGAGGTCTTCGCGCTTCACCAGCAGCTTCAGCGCGGGAAGGTTGGCGTCTCTGACGAACATGGACTGAAGCGGCGTGGGATAGACACCCATCTGGAAAACGGGCAGGGTCTCAGCCGGGAGGCTCGCTGTCATGCCTTCACTGTATGGCCTTCTGTATTTCCGCGGATTTACCGGCGCACTGCTCCACCAGGCGCCGCGCCACCGCCGGAAAACCGCCGTAGTGCAGGTGCAGGTAGCTGGCCAGGACGTTGCCCCGGGCGTACCCTTCGGTGACCTCCTGGCCGCCCTGGGCCGTCCAGCGGTAGGCGGGATGCGTGGGCGCGTGCGTGAGGGAACTGAAGTGAAACTCATGGCCGCGCAGGGCCGTGCCGGCCGGGCACAGCGGCGAAGGCTGAAGGGCGGTGGCCTCGCGGTATCCCAGCGTGACCCTGGGGTTCATGCGCGTGTGGTACGGAATCACGCCGCACATCTCATGCACGCCGCCCGCCAGGTCGGTGAGGGTCTGGCCCAGGTACATCAGGCCGCCGCACTCGCCAATAACCGGGCGCCCCGAGGCGGCAAACGTGCGGATGCTGGCCCGCATGGACACGTTCGCCGCGAGTTCCGCCGCGTGCGCTTCCGGATACCCCCCGCCGAACATCACGCCGCCCAGCCCGCCTGGCAGTTGCGCGTCCCGCAGCGGGCTGAAGGCAACCAGTTCCGCGCCACTCAAACGCAGTTCGTCCAGCGCGTCCGGGTAGTAGAAGTGAAACGCCTCGTCGGAAGCGACCCCGATGCGTGTGCAGGGCGGCGTGGCCTGCGGAAGCGGCGGCACGGGTAAGGCCGGGGCCGTCGCCGCCACGGCCAGCAGGTCGTCCAGGCGCAGGTGTTGCGCGGCGTTCAGGGCCGCCGTGTCCTCCCAGCTGGCCTGTTCGGCGCTGAGCAGCCCCAGGTGACGGGAGGGCAGGTGAATGTGCTGGTCTTTGGTCACGAAGCCCAGCACCGGCAGATTGACCTGCCTGAGGGCCACTTCGCACAGCTCGGCGTGCCGGGCGCTGCCGACTTTGTTCAGGATCACGCCGGCCACCTGAACGCCCCCAGCGCCCTGAGCACCGCCGAAGTCGCGCATGCCGGCGGCTACCGCCGCCACCGTGCGGGCCATGCCGCCTGCGTCAATGACCAGTACCACAGGCGCCCCCAGCAGCCGGGCCAGGTCGGCGGTGCTGTGCTCGTCACTGCTGGGATCGCGGCCGTCGAACAGCCCCATGACGCCCTCGATCACGCTGATGTCGGCCGGCGCGGCGCTGCGGGCAAACAGCTCGCGCATTCGCTGCGGCGCGAGCAAAAAGGTGTCGAGGTTCCGCGCTTCCCGACCGGCTGCCCGCGTCAGGTGCGTGGGGTCGAGGTAATCCGGGCCGAATTTGAAAGGCTGCACCACCAGCCCGCGTTTTCGCAGGGCCAGGCACAGCAGCGAGGCGACGGTGGTTTTGCCACTGCCGGAACTCGCGGCCGCCAGAACGATTCGCTTCAAGACCTGACCTCCAGGGTGTGTAACTGGGCGTTCATGACCTGCGCGAGCTGTGCGGCGCGGCCCAGTTTCACGTGCCCGCCCTCGGTGTCCACGACGGTCACGGGCCAGCGGGCCAGGGTGGCGGCCGCGCTCAGGGCGTCCGTCCAGGCGTCCGCGCCGGGCGACAGGGGCACGTTGGCGCGGCCATCGGTAAACAGCACCAGTTCGGCATTCTGCGTGGCGCGCAAGGTTTCCACCGCGAGGTTCAGCGCGTGGGCCAGCGGCGTGCGCCCCCCCGTCGGGGCGCCGCGGATAACCTCCTCGACGGCGCCGGTGTCGTTCGTCCAGTCGAGCAGCAGCTCGGCGCCGCTGCCCCGGAAGGTGATCAGGGCCGCCCGGTCGCGCCCGGTCTGGCCCGCCAGGACACCCAGCATGGCCCCTTTCACGGCCCCCATGCGGCCCGAGACACCCACGCTGCCGCTGGCATCCGCGACGAACAGCACGCGGCGGCCCGCGCTTTCCTCGTGAACGGGGGCGTGGAAGTCGTGGCGGGTCAGCTGGAATTCCCCGCCCCTTTGCAGGGCCCCGTTCTGTAAGGCGCTGCGGAGGGTGGTGGGCAGGTGCAGCCGCCCGGCATCCGCGTCCGGCACGCTGCGCACCACCCGGCCGGTCTGCGTTCCTGGCTGACTTTTTCCGGCGGACACGTTCTGAAGTGCAAGGGGCGCGGCGCTGCTGGGCGCGAAGACTTCCTCATCCGGCGCGGGCGCGTCACCGTTTTTGGGGTGTTCTGGCGGTGCCGGCTTCTCCGGCGGCTGTGGGGGCGGTGGGGGTGGGGGCGGCGGCGAATGCTGCGGCTGGCGCGGGTCACGCCGGTGGTTGAGCACCAGCGGCGCGACGTGTTCCACATCGTTCCAGGTAACGCCGACGCGGCCGTCCAGCGCGGCGAAGGCACGGGCGGCGCGGTGCAACACCAGGTCGGCCCGCAGGCTCCGCACGCCCGCCCCCGACGTGAGTTCGGCAATCCGGGTCAGCAATTCATCCGGCAGCTGAACGGCCGCGAAGCGTTCACGGGCGGCATGAAGACGCTGTTGCAGACGCCCTTCCTCGGACTGCCACCTCGCCGTGAATGCGTGCGGGTTGGCTTCGAAGCTCATGCGGCGGCGCACAATTTCCGCCCGGTTCACCGCGTCCAGCGGCGCGGCAACATCCACGCACAGCCCGAAGCGATCCAGAAACTGCGGTCTCAGCCCGCCTTCCTCGGGGTTCATGCTGCCCACCAGCGCAAACCGCGCCGCGGCCTCCGCACTCAGGCTGTCGCGCTGCACGCGCACCACGCCCATGGCCGCCACGTCCAGCAGCACGTCCACCAGGTGATCGGGCAGCAGGTTCACCTCGTCGATGTAAAGCAGCCCGCCGTCCGCCTGCGCCATCAGGCCTGGCTTCAGGCGCGCCTCGCCGCGCAGGGCCGAGTCCAGGTCGAGGGTGCCCACCACGCGGTCTTCCGTGGCCCCCAGCGGCAGGTTCACGAACGGCCCGGCCCGGCCATCCTGCAACGGTGGCAACAGGGCCGCCAGGCCACGCGCCGCCGTACTTTTCGCCGCGCCCCGGTCGCCGCGAATCAGCACCCCGCCGATCTCCGGGCAGACCGCCAGCAGCGAGAGCGCCAGCACCAGTTGCGGCTGGTGAGCAATGGCCGAAAGAGGGTAGAGGGAAGGCGTCAAAGCAGCCCCGCCTTGCCCAGTTCGTCGCGCAGGGCGGGCAGTTTCTGGCGCTCCGGGAAATGCGTGGCGACCAGAGCTTTTGCTTCATCCTGGCCGACCCTGGGAATCAATTCCTTCAGCACGCCTGCGGCCTGGGCGTAAGCGTCACGCTGGCGCGGGGCAATCAGCTGCTGCCCCGCGCGAATGAGCAGCAGGGCGGCCCGCTGCGCGTCCAGTTCAGGCATCCGGGCGACCCGCAGCAGCCGGCCTGCATCACGTTTTTCGTTTTTCACCAGGTCAAAGGCCTGTTCGGTCAGGTGCTCGGCGACCACGAGCTTCAGCAGTTCGTCCCGCTGCGCTTCGCTTTTCCACAGCGCTTTGATCACCGCCGCCCGGTCTTTCTCCCAGTCGGGGCTTTGTTTTTTCAGCCGGGAGAACCACTCGGCATGGGGGTTTTGCTGGGACTGAACCTGCGCCATGCGGTACGCCTGCGCCCCGCGCCCCGTCTCGCGGTACAGGTCGTGGAGCCACAGCAGCGCGTCACGCTTCTCCCAGCTTTCCACCCTGAGCGCCGCTTCCTCCAGTTGGCCCAGGGCGGCAGCCTTCTCGAAGGCGGGCCGCAGGGTGGCAAAGGGAACGCGGCGCTTCGGAAGCGCCTGCAGCGCCTCACCGACCCGGCCACGCTCCAGCAGGAACAGGATGAGCGGTGTCGGGTCGTGGTCGGCCCGCAGCAGGGCCTCGGTGTCCGCCTCGGTGGGTTCACCGCCGCGCAGCTCGATCAGCACGTTCAGGTACGTTCTGCGGCGGTAGCTCGCGCTTTGACGGCTCAGCGTTTCGATCAGGTCGTACACGCTGCGGCGTTCATCCTGGTGCAAGACCGAGTAGAAGTCGAAAAATTCATCCCGGCCAAAATCGGCGCGGTGGCTGGCGATCTCGTTACGCACGGCCTCCAGCGCGTCCTCCCGCAGGTCGCCCTCCAGGTCGGCATTCACGAACAGGTCGTACAGGCCCAGCAGCCCCTCTTCCTGCACATCGTCCAGGCCATAATCCATGTCGTTCTGCTCGTAAAAGGAATCCACCCCGTCCAGCACAGCCAGGTAAGCGCGGGTCAGTGCGGCGGCCTCGTCCTCACTCAGGTCGGTCAGCCCCTCGCGGCGGCGCTCCAGTTCAGTCAGCAGGGCCTCGATGGCCTCGGTGTCCGGGCCGTCCTCGGAATCCCACTGCTCAGTGTGGTCATAACTGGCGGCCATGGAGTGAAAGGCCGCCGCGATACGTGGGGCGAAATCGTCGGCGGGCAGGGTCTGGCCCACCTGCGCGTAAAGCAGCGTTTCCAGTTCCGGCGCTTTCGCCAGCATGCGGCCCACCAACCGCCGCAGGGCCGGCGCGTCCAGGTCGTCCAGCACGGTCTCCAGCGCGGGCAATTTCACGAAAGCCCCTG
This sequence comes from Deinococcus fonticola, assembly GCF_004634215.1. Classification (NCBI taxonomy): domain Bacteria; kingdom Thermotogati; phylum Deinococcota; class Deinococci; order Deinococcales; family Deinococcaceae; genus Deinococcus; species Deinococcus fonticola. The sequence continues at coordinate 88,884 of NZ_SMMH01000006.1, forward strand.
AGTCGTTGCTGAGCCTGTTCAGCAGCGCCGCCACGTGCTTGCACCCGCCCCCAGCGCCCACCGGGCAGGAACAGGACGCGCTTTGCACCTGTGCCTGCCCGATCCTCCCAGGCCCGACCCTCACCGATACGCGGTAAGCCTCCTGGCCGTGGGCCTGGGCGCGGTATTCCTGCGCCGCTTCGGCGGGGCGCACGCTCAGGTGGGTGAGGCCGCGCACGTAAGGCTCACCTTTTTTCCACTCGCGGGCCTCCACCCAGTCACGGGCCGCCTGTTCGGAAAGGACGTGGCTCATCCGGTTATTCTTCTCCGTTTCGGTGCAGGGGTGGCCTTCATGCCTTTCCCTGTTGCCTGACCTGGATGACATGCACGTCGAACGTCCAGCGGTACCCCCAGCCGTTCCCGGCGCGGGTCAGATGAGGCTGGAGGTGTGCCAGGACTTCCTGTTCCGGCAGCGGCAGGCGGCAGTAAGCCAGCAATTCAGTGGTGGAGGCGAAGCTCAGCTCGCGCTCCTCGGTAATGGTGTGGGCAGCGAATGTCCACCCGAGCGCCTGCACCGCTTCCCGCAGCAGGCTGGCCCGCGCCGGTTTGGGGGTTCCGGCCAGCGCACGGCGGAGCTGGACGTGTGGGCTGCCCACACCGTCGTCTTCGAGCAGGTACAGGTCGCGGCGGCTGAGGGCGTGCAGGGTGTGCAGCGCCGCGTGCAGGTCGGGCTGGTAGGCCAGCGACCACGCCGCCAGCACCGTGTCATGCGGCGGGGCGTGCTTAAGGGCGTGTTCCAGGGCGCAGCAGACGGTCTGCACATGCTCAGGCGGGTTCTTGGCCCTGAGCTGCGCCAGCATGTCCGGCGAGTAATCCAGCGCGGTCACGTGTGGCACGGCCGCCGCGAGCGAGAGCAGCAGGCGGCCCGTGCCCGCACCAACTTCCAGCAGGCTGCGCGATCCCTTCAGCTGCCCGTGCAGCCAATCCAGCGTGTTCGGCAGGGCGGGCTGGGACTGGTCGTACTCGGCGGCCTTGCCCTGCCAGAAGGTCAGGTCACGTTCGGCCCTGAACCGCTCCGAGCGCGCCGAGAGCACAAGGGTGCGCCATCTCTCGAAGATGTCCGGGGGGAAGGTGGTCATCCGCCCACCCGGCCCGCCTCGCCGCGTTCCTCCAGCAGACCCTCGCTTTCCACCAGCAGACCTTGCAGGGCCGCCAGCGTGCCAGGCTGGGCGTCCCACAGGCCGCGCCCCTCGGCTTCCAGCAAGCGCGTGGCAATGGCGTTCAGGGCCCAGGGGTTGCTCCCCTTCAGGAACGCCTGGTTCTCGGCGTCCAGCGCGTAGGCCTGCGCCACGCCCTCGTACATGAAGTCGTGGGCCAGGTCGGCGGTGGCGTCGAACCCGAACAGGTAGTCCACAGTGGCGGTCTGCTCCAGGCCGCCCTTGTAGCCGTGCTGGCGAATGCCCGCGAGCCACTTGGGGTTCACCACGCGCGAGCGGTACACGCGCAGGGCCTCCTCCTTCAGGTCGCGCACCCGCGCCCGCTCGGGGTTGGCGCTGTCCCCGAAGTAGCCGCGCGGCTGCGTGCCGCTGAGGTGGCGCACGCTGGCCATCATGCCGCCGAAGAACTGAAGGTAATCGTCACTGTCGAAGATGTCGTGTTCGCGGTTGTCCTGGTTGTGCAGCACCAGTTGCGTCTGCGAGAGCCGGGCGCGGAAGTCGTCGCGGGCGTCGGTGCCCGCCTCGGCGGCGGTGTAGGCGTACCCGCCCCAGTTCACGAACACCTGCGCGAAGTCGGCGTCACCCTTCCAGTTGCCCTCGTGAATCAGGTCGAGGATGCCCGCGCCATACGTGCCCGGCGCACTGCCGAATACGCGGTAGGCGGCGCGGGCCTCGGCTTCCTCGGGCGGCAGGTCGCTCAGGCGGCCCGCGAGTTCGGCCAGGTAATGCTTGCGCGGAAAGTTCAGTTCCGGGTCTTCGTCGGCGTGCATGACGGTCTGGAACGCCTCGTCCAGCACCGAGATCAGGTGCGGGAAGGCGTCCCGGAAAAAGCCGCTGATGCGCACGGTCACGTCGATGCGCGGGCGGCCCAGTTCGGCCAGCGGCACGACTTCGATGCCTTCCAGCCGGCGGCTCTGCGGGTGCCACACGGGCTTCACGCCCAGCAGCGCGAAGATTTCCGCCAGGTCGTCGCCCTGCGTGCGCATGTTGGAGGTGCCCCACACGCTGATGGCGACGTGCTCCGGGTACGTTCCGGTTTCCTTCTGGTGACGCGCGAGGACTTCGCGCGCCAGGTTCTGCCCGACCTGCCACGCCGCCTGCGACGGCACGGCGCGCGGGTCGACGGCGTAGAAGTTGCGTCCGGTGGGCAGGATGTGCGCCTGTCCGCGTGAGGGCGCGCCGCTCGGCCCGGCGGGAACGTAGCGCCCGGAGAGGCCCGCGAGCAGGTTCACGATCTCGGCCTCCGTGGCGTCCAGGTTGGGTTTCAGCACGCGGCAGGCGTACTCCAGCGTGCGCGGCAGCGAACCGTACTGGTCACGCACCCCCAGCGTCAGGGCCAGCACCTCGGGAAGGGTCGCCGGATCGAAGGCCCGGTCTTGCAGCAGCTGGTAGAGGTGCAGCGCCAGTTCGTCGAGCAGTTCCAGCGCGTCCCCGTTCGTCTGAAGGGCGCGGCCCGCCAGGTCGTTCAGCGCTTCCTCCACCTTCAACCGTTCCCCCGGCCTGTCGAGCAAAGCGGGCAGGTTCAGGCCCAGCACGTCCGCCAGCCCGGCGTGCAGGCCCGGCACGTCGGCGTTCGCCAGCCGGGTCAGCGCCCGCAGCATTTCCGGCAACTGCTCGCCCTGCGGGGCCTGGCCCAGCGTGTGCAGGCCACCTCTGATCTGCGCCGCGCCCAGCTCGCACAGGTAACCGTCGATGTCCTCGAGCAGGTGCGCCACGTCCGGGCCGCTCATCTCGGCGATGGTGGTGGGCACGCCGTCCTCGGTCTCGGTTTCGTCCCACTCGTGAACGTGGTCGCCGTGGTCGCGCCGGAGCATGGTGCCCAGATCCGTGCCCAGGTCGGCCTTTTGCACCAGTTCCCAGATTTGCCCCTGGAGCAGCGGCAGTTTGCCCGGGTCGAGGAGTTCCAGCTGGTAATACTCGTCGACCAGCGCGGCCAGTTCGGCCAGCGGGCCGTAGGTGTCGGCGCGGGTCAGCGGCGGCGACAGGTGATCGAGGATGGTCGCGTGGGCGCGGCGTTTGGCCTGCGTACCCTCGCCGGGGTCGTTGATCACGAAGGGGTAGAGCAGCGGCAGGTCACCCAGCAGGCTGTCGGGGAAACACTGTGCGCTCAGGCCCACGCCCTTGCCGGGCAGCCACTCCAGCGTGCCGTGCTTGCCGACGTGAATCATGGCGTCCGCGCCGAAGCCCCCCAGCACCTGCGGTTCGCGCAGCCAGCGGTACAGCGCGAAGTAGTGGTGCGTAGGCGGCAGGTCGGGCGTGTGGTAGATCGCGTCGGCGTCCATGCCGTACCCGCGCGGGGGTTGCAACGCCACGAACATCTTGCCGAAGGTCATGCCGGCCAGGCACAGTTGCCCGTCATGCACGAACGCCCCGCCGGGGGGCGGCCCCCACTGTTCCTGCATGCGGCGCTGCTGGGAGGCGGGCAACTCCGCGAACCACGCGCCGTACTGCGCCGCCGGAAGCCGCACCGCCGCGCGGGCCAGCTGCCCCGGCGTCATGACCGTCTGGTCGTAATTGCTGCCCTCGATCAGCGCGTGCATCAGTTCATCGGACGAAAACGGCAATTCGCCCACGTCGTACCCTTCCGCCTGCAGGGCCCGCAGCACGTGCAGCAGGGACGCGGCCGAATCCAGGCCCACCGCGTTGCCCACCTGTGACGCCTTGCCGGTCGAGTTGGTGAACACGAAGGCCAGCCGTTTATCGGCGTTCGGTTTGTGCCGCAGCCGCGCCAGCCGCAGGGTGATGCCCGCCAGCCGGGCCGTGCGCTCCGGGTCGGCCGTCAGCCGCCGCGCCTCACCGTCCTGTTCCTTGAAGGCGAACGGAACGCCGATCACCCGGCCATCGAACTCCGGCAGGGCCACGTTCATGGCGGTGTCCAGCGGGTTGAGGCCCCGCGCACTCGTCTCCCACGGCCCGCGCGCCCCACCCAGAGAGATTCCCTGCACCACCGGCACGCCCAGCCGCGACAGGGCCGACACGTTTTCCCCCGCCGCCGTGATGCCGCCGGCATTCACGTCCGCCATCGCAAAAGACAGCGTGGAGATCAGGGCCGAGATTCGGGGAGCGGCAGCGGCACCTTCGGCCACCGTGAAGAACTGAAACGCCTTGGGGTTCCCCTGCGCGTCCACGTCCTTGAGCGACGTGGTGAACACCGGCAGCGCGTCCGCGCCAGCGTCGTCCAGCGTTTCGATGAGGGTATCGATGAAGGCGGTGTTGCCGCTCAGCGCGTGCGCCCGGTAGAACAGGACACCCACGGCGGGCCGCTGCGGGTCGCTCAGGCGCTGCCAGTCGGCCAGCGTGGCGTGTTCGGGCAGGCCGGGGTGATAAATGCCGTGCTGAGGCAGGGCCAGCGGCGGCGCGGCCCCGTAGCCGCTCATACGCAGCGTATCGGACAGCGAGAGCAGCAGTTCGCGGGTGTTCTGCCAGCCGCTGGCGGCCAGGTACGCCAGCGCGGTGTCGAGCGCGTGCGGCGGCGCGAAGCTCAGGCGGGCCAGTTCGGTGTCGGGTTCGTTGGTGCCGCTGAGCAGCAGCAGGGTCTGCCCGGCCTGGCGGGCGTGGGCGCGCAGCAACTCCCCGCCGGGCACGGCGCTGAAGTTGCCGTGAATGCGGGCAATGACCACCTCGGCGCGGCCCACGGCCCCGTTCAGCAGCGTGGTCATCTGCGCCTCGCTGCGAATGCCGCCCAGCAGCGCGCCCGTCACCGGGCCGAAGTCGTCGGGCAGCGTTTCACGCGCGGCACGCAGGTTCAGCAGGTCCGTGTCGGCATGACTCAGCAGCGCGAACCCGTGCAGGGCGTCCGGCAGGGCAACCTCCGCTGCCTGCTGCTGACCTGCACCCGCGCCCGTGGCGGCGTCCCAGGTGTAGTAGTTGAAGGTGTACTCGATGAGTTCCGGCGGAACCGGCAGAAAACCGCCAGCCTCCAGCATCGCCTCGATGTAGTCGAACACCTCGACCACCAGCCAGGCGTCGTTGACGGAATGGAACCACACGTCATGCCCGTCGAACACCAGGTGGGCCACGTTGTTCAGGGCGCACGGCCCCAGGCACCCCGACTTGGTCAGGTGCACGTGGTTGCGCATTTTGCGGCGCGTCCACTCTTCCTTGTAGGCGTCCACCGGCGCGGGCGCGTAGCCCCGGTCGGTGCGGCCGCAGCAGCACCCGTGAAAGCAGTAGCTCAGGTGACCGCGCTTGCGCACGACGTTGATGGTTCGGCCATCGGCGCGGGTGACGCGCTGACGTGAGGTGGATCTGGTCATGCTGGGGCCACCGGAGCGCGGCCCATGCGGCTCCACAGGCGCAGCGCGATCAGGGCAATGAAGGTGCCCACCCCCAGCGGCCCGGCCACATGTTCTGTGTCAAGATCCAGGAACCCGGCAGCGGCAAACCCCGCCGAGAGCGCCACCACCATCCACCCCATGACGCGGCTGGCCAGGGCCGCCCGGCCAGGGTCGGCGTGCTGGCCGCGTTGCAGGGCGGCGGCAAACAGGCCGTCTATACCGTCGGTGAGAATCATGCCCAGCGTGAAGGCCACGCCCAGCAGCAGCGGCGGAACGCTCTGCGCCAGGGCCAGCGCCGAAAGCTGGGTGCTGGTTTCCATCCCCATCGCCAGCAGCAGCCCCATCAGGAAAGGACTGGCCGCCAGGGCCGCCTTTCTTCCGGCGTGCGCGTGTAAAACGGAATGGCCAGGCTTCAGAAGCCGCCACAGGTTCAGGCCCGCCACCCCCAGAAACAGGTAAGGCGACAGCCACCCCAGGTCGACCTCCCCGGCCAGGCGGCCCACCAGCACCGCCAGCACGCTCACCACCAGCCCGTGACCCAGGCCGAACAGCACCCCGTTCCAGCGGCTGGGCCGCAGGCGCGAGAATCCGTCGATGGCGGCCAGGTGATCCGCATCCACCCCGTGCCGCATGCCCAGCGCGAACACCACTGCCAGAGTCAATACCATCCGTTCTCCTTCCAGAAAGCAGGCCTGCCGCGCGTCATTCGTGGCCTGGGGAACAGGGCGCCGATCACTGTTCCTGCCATGCTCAGCGCCTCGCCGTCAGCCGTGTCAGTACTCGATGCCCTGCTGCCCGCCGATCCCCTGGTTGTAGGCGTGCTTCACCGGACTGATTTCACTGACGGTATCGGCGAAGTCCACCAGTTCGGGAATGGCGCCTCGCCCGGTAATGACCACGTGCAGGTTGGGATCGCGCGCCCGGAGGGTTTCCTCGACGCCCGCCCAGGCCACCCAGCCGTATTTGAGGGGGTAGGTGAACTCGTCCAGCACGATCAGATCGTACTCGCCGCTCAGAATCGCCTCGCGCGCCAGTTCCCAGCCGTGCGCGGCCATCTCGGCGCTGTTCTCCAGGTCGCGCGAGCGCCACGTCCACCCGTCGCCCAGCCCCTGATAGGGGACTTCCAGGGCGTCCAGGGTGCGGTGCTCTCCGAACTTGGCGGTGTCGTGCTTCAGGAACTGGAACATCTTGACCTTCAGCCCGCGCCCGTGCGCCCGCATCATCAGGCCCAGCGCGGCGGTGGTCTTGCCTTTCCCCTTGCCGGTGTTCACGATCACCAGCCCGCGCCGACCCTTGGAAATGCCCTCTTTCTTGCGGTAGTTGTCGCGCTGCTCGGTCAGTTCGCGCATGGCGGCCTCGCGGCGCTGCTTCGTCGTTTCGTCCATGGGGGCTCCTATTTCACGGCTTCCGGGTGAATGAGCTTGATCAGCGTTCTGAGGGCCACGGCCAGGCGCGGGCCAGGGCGCACCAGGGCGTCACGTTCCTCGGCGCTGGGCTGGTACACGCGGCCCGCTTTCACGGCCTGCAGGGTCGGCCAGCCGGGGCGCTTTTTCGCGTCGTCGAGCGTCAGGCCGATCATGACTTTCGGGTTGGCTTTCACGATCAGTTCCGGGTCGAGTTTCGGGAAGTTGCCCAGTTTCGCGGGAACGATGGTCTGCCCGCCGGCCTTGCTGATCAGGGCGCCGATGAACGAGTTAGGCCCGACGCTGTAGGGCGCGGGGTCGACCTCGTAGTAGGTGCTGACTTTCGGGAGTTTCAGCACGTTCTGCTGCAGGGCGTTCAGGTCGCCGCGCATCTTCGTGACGAGTTTCGTGGCGTTCACTTCGCGGTTGGTGATCTTGCCCATCACGGCGATCTTCTCGAAGGTCTCGTTGTAGGTCTGGGCCGTGCCGCCATATACCGTGAGGCCCGCCGCCGCCAGTTTCTCGGTCAGGCGGCTGCTCGCGGATTCATCGGCCAGCACCAGGTCCGGCTTCAGGGCCACAATCGCCTCGATGTCGGGCTTGTAGCCGCTGCCCACTTTCGGGAGCTTGTCGGTGGCCGCCCTGGGATAGTTACTGTACTCGTCTATGCCCACCAGTTTGTCGCCCGCGCCGATGGCAAAGAGGATTTCGGTGTGGCTGGGCATCATGGCCACGATGCGTTTGGGTTCGCTTCTGAGGGTGACCGTGCGGCCCAGGTCATCGGTGACGGTCAGGGGGTACCTGGTGGCGGCGGCACTTGAGGCCAGCAGGAAAGCGGCAAGAATGGTTCGGCGCATGGGTCGGCTCCAGCGTGCAGGTTGCGGTTCAGCCGGGAGCAGGCGCACAGAGAAAAACCCTGCTCCAGCCGGGGCCAGAGCAGGATTGCAGACGTGAACACGCGGGCAATACTCGGTCAGGTGGCCCTCCAACGGCGAGAGGTGCGGCCGCGCCGGGAGGCACGGAGACCGCGTCCCTGAGGGGCATTCGGACTCACCAAAACCCTGGATTACCGCTGCGCGACAGTGCCGGAATGTGCCCTGAAAGCAGTCACCGGACTTCCCCCAACTCAGGTGAAAGCAGGGTAGCAGATGACGGGCCAGATGACGGGTGAGTGGCGCGTGGTTGGTGGCGCGCAGAGAGAGGCAGGCAAGAAGAGGTGGTTGGTAAGAAGGGAAAAAACATGAACAGGACGCGACTCTTCCTTTTCTCCCCTCTCTCCTCTGCCTCAGTTCGGTGTTTTCATACCCGCCAGCCACCACTCGCCGCTGCCGCATTTGAGGGTCACCACGGTGCAGGGGGGCGTTTCGACGGCCTTGATGCCGACGGTCAGGCGCAGGGCGGCGTGAATGGGGCCGGCGTGCGTGAAGGCGACGACCTCGCCTGTGCCGGGCAGGCGGCTCAGCCAGGCCTGGATGCGGGCGTGGAAGTCGCGTCCGGTTTCGCCCTGGGGTGGGCCGAAGGCGAGGGTGGGGTCACTCAGCGCCCGCGTCCAGTGCCAGGGGAGGTTGGCGTAGACGCGCTCCAGCTCCGCCCAGGTGCGCCCGGCCATCACGCCGAAATTGGCTTCCGCCAGTGCGGGCGTCAGTTCCGGCGAGATGAAGCCGGCGAGCTGCGCCGTGCGCTGCGCCCGGACGCTGGGGGACGTGTACGCCAGGGCGTGCATGGGCAGTTTCAGGGTGCGGGCCAGCGCCTCCCCTCTGGGGGTCAGGGGCGCGTCCTCGTCGGCGCGGGGGTAGCGCCGCTCGGCGTTCGGGGCACTGGGCGCGTGCCGCACGAGGTGAAGGGTCAGGGTCTGGTCAGTCAGGGCGGCGCTCCAGCGTGAGATGGGGTGAGGTGCCGGTAGTCTACCCGCTCGGTTCCCCTTCACCTATCCCCCGCCGACCCAGTCCTTCTTTGACACAGTCCCTCTTTGACCCAGTACCGGCTCGATCTGGCTTCTGCTTGACCCGGCCCCTGGGGCAGCCTTCAAGCTGAAGAAGCCTCCGGAGGCCGCCCACCATGACCGACCCCGCCCGCCTGACCATCCGCGCCTTTGCCGACGCCTCGCGCCTGAGCGTCAAGGCCCTGCGCCTGTACGACGACCTGGGCCTGCTGCCGCCTGCACAGGTGGACCGCCACAACGGTTACCGCTACTACTCGCCCGCGCAACTGCCCCAGGCGCAACTGATCGGCCTGCTGCGGCAACTCGACCTGTCGCTGAAGGATATTCAGGACGTCCTGGATGCCCCGCCGCCCCGCCGCCCGGAACGCCTGCGCGAACACTGGGCCAGAGCAAAAGCCGAGCACGCCCGCCGCGACGCCCTGGCCCGTTACGTGCAGCACAAGCTGCAAGGAGATGCCCCCATGCCCGAATTTGAACTCCAGACCCGCCAGGTGCCGGCCCAGCACCTCGCCACGCTGACCTGGCACGTCCTGGTGCAGGACCTGCCGCGCACCATTCAGGACAGCTTCCGGCAATTGCACGTCCTTATCCGGGAGCAGGGGGCCACCTTTGCCGGGCCGCCCCTGGTCATCTATCACGGCGAGGTGAACGCCGACAGCGACGGCCCCATCGAGGTGTGCTGGCCCTACAGCGGGATCCTCACCCCATCTGGCGACGTGGCCCTGCGCGTGGAACCCGCGCATACCGAAGCCTTCGTGGCCCTGACCCGCGAACAGTTCGAGTTCCCGGCCATCCTGAGCGCCTACGACGCCACCTGCGCCTACGCCAGCGCCCACGGCACCGGCAGCCCGCTGCCCTGCCGCGAGGTCTACCCCTACGACTGGGACAACGCCGCGCCCGGCGAACCCGTGGGCGAGGTCGCGTGGCCTTACACGCCGAAAGGGGCGTGAAGATGCTTCCCTACATCGGCTCCGGGCCTTACTGCTACACGAATTCACTCCTGATGGTGCTGGATGACCCTGCCCTGACGCCCGGTCTGGTGGAAACGCTGACCGGATCAGCCTTCGGGTTTCAACTGCTGTTCGGTGGGTTGCCCCTTTTCGATGCTTACGGCTGGGACCCCGACCTGGGGCTGGATCAGGCCCTGACGCTGCTGGGCTACACCTGGCAGGCCCACACCTTTCAGAATGAAAAAGACGCCCTGAACGCCCTGAAAGAACAGGTCAGCGCCTCCTCTCCCGTGTTTGTCGGGCCGCTGGACATGGGCCTGTTGAAGCACCAGCCGGAAAGCGACCGGGCCAGCGGCGCAGATCACTTTGTGGCTGTGCTGGACGTGAAAGGCGGACGGGTTCACCTGCACGACCCGCAGGGTCACCCCTGGGCCGCCCTTCCCGAAGAGGTTTTTCTGGAGGCCTGGAAGGCCGAACAGATCGGGTATGGTCAGCCCTACGCCATGCGCACCGATTTTCGCAGGGTGCGCGAGGTGAAGGTGCCCGACGCACTGCGGGCGCTGTTGCCGGAAGCGGCGAAGTGGGCGGCGGGCCGTGACCTGCCCGTGCCGCCCGGCACACTGGGCGGACGGGCGGGTCTGGAACGCCTTGCCCAGATGGTGGAGCAGGACTTCAACGACGGTCTGCGCGGCATGTTCATCCATTTCAGCATTCGCGTGGGAGCCAGGCGCAAAACGGACGCCGCCGCCGCCCTGGCCCTGATCGGCGAGACGGAAACCGCGAAGGTGCTGCAAACGCAGGCCCGCATCCTGGGAGGCTTGCAGTACCCCGCCGTGCAGCGCGACACCTCGACCCTCGCGGCGGGGCTGCGCGAACTGGCCGAGCTGCACGGCCACCTGGCCCGCCAGCTTGCCGCTTTGCGTTCGTGAGCAGGGGTGACCGGGGACGCTTTACCCTGTACGCATGACCAATCCCACCTTGCAGATGCAACAGGCCCTGGCGCACACTGACCTGGACGGCTGGCTCGTCTACGACTTCCAGGGCCTGAACCCGCACGCCCGGACGGTACTGGGCATCCCCGAGAGCGTGTTCCTGACCCGGCGCTTTTTCGTGTACGTGCCGCGTGAGGGTCAGCCGGTGGTGCTGCACAACCACATCGAGGGCGGTAACTGGCGCACGATCACGGCGGACTGGGGCGCGGCGCTGCGGCCTTTCGGCAGTCACGCCGAACTGGATGCGGCGCTGGGGGACGTGGTGCGGGGACAGCGCGTGGCGATGGAGTACAGCCCCGACGGCGCGGTTCCTTACGTGAGCCGGGTGGACGCCGGCACGCTGGAGCGAGTGCGCCGCGCCGGGGCAAAAGACATCGTGAGCAGCGCCAACCTGCTGCAAGGCTTCCTGAAGTGGACGCCTGACGACCTGGCCGCCCACGAACGGGCCGTGAAGGTGCTGATGCAGGCCAAGGACGACGCCTTCAAACTCATTCACGAACGCCTGCAAAGCGGGCAGCCCGTCACGGAACTGGACGCGCAGGCGGTCATCATGGGGCAGATCGAGGCGGCGGGCATGCAGGCCGGGCACCCCGTGAACGTCAGTTTCGGCGTGAATGCCGCCGACAGCCACTATGAACCCGGCGGCGACAGGAACGCCACGCTAGAGGCGGGCCAGTGCGTCCTGATCGACCTGTGGGCGCAGGAACCGGGCCGCCCCTTCGCGGACGTGACCTGGGTCGGGTACGCCGGGTCGCCCAGCGACGAGTACCAGTCGGCGTGGACGGCCGTGCGCGCTGGACGGGACGCCGCCCTGACGCTGCTGCAAGACCGTTTCGATGCCGACGGCTGGGGCCACCTGCAAGGCTGGGAAGTCGACCGTAAAGTGCGCGACAGCATGGGCGAGCCGTGGGCCACGTTCTTTCTGCACCGCACCGGACACGACCTCGGCGTCAGGATTCACGGTGCCGGCGCCAACCTCGACGATTACGAAACCCGCGACACCCGCGTCCTGACCGAAGGGCTGTGCGTCACCGTGGAACCCGGCACCTACCCCGCCGAGAAGGGGTTCGGGATTCGCAGCGAAGTGGACGTGTACCTGTCCGCAGAAGGCCCCCGCATCACCCCGCACATTCAACGCGAACCCTTCATCCTCGGCGGCCCCGAAAGCTGGGACGAAGTGCGGGCGAAGGGGTACGGGCAGTGACACCTCGTGTCGGCAAGTCAGGATTCAGGAATGCTCCGGCCCCCGGCATTCTGATCGCCTGACTTTTCAGCCCCTTTCAATGGCACTGCAAAAAAGATCGCCGCGCCCGTCCACATGACGGCGCGGCGATGTCTCTGACGCTTACTTCTTCAGGGCTTCGCTGACGTTGATGATGCTGACGCTGCCGGCCGGGTCGATGCTGTAGTCGTCGCTCGGTTCGCCTTCGTTGGCCACCAGCAGGTACTTGCCGTCGGGCGTGAAGGTCAGCATGTCGGGCAGGGCGCCCACCGTGATGGCGGGGGCTTTCTCGGTGCCGTCGGGGTTCAGGAGGGCGACCTTGCCGGGGTCGGTTTTCACGGGGGCTTCCACCGCTACGGCGACCACGCCATTTTTCACGGCGACGCTGTTGGCGGCTTTGCCGTAGGCGGCAAGGGAAATACTTTTCACGAATACAGGTTTGGTCACGTCCGCCAGGTTCAGCACGTCGAGGCTGCCGGTGTTGCCATTCACGGTGAACAGTTGCCGGCTGGTCTTGTCGAAGGCGCTGATTTCGGCAATGCCCTTGTCGAATGCGAACGGTTCGGCCTGCCAGCGCCCGGTGAGGGCCAGTTTACCGCTGTCCTGCACGGTGTAGATGGTGACGCTGCCGCTGACCTCATGGCTGGCGACCAGCAGCGGCTTCCCGCTGGGGCTGTCACTGGCGGGAATGAACAGCACCCCTTCGGGCGCGAGGTCGCCGGCGCTGCCGCTCTTGGCGTCGGCAGTGGGCGTGATGTGGTGCGCGTAATCGACAAAGGCCGGTTTGTCGGGTGTGCTGACATCCATGACCATAATGCCGCCCATGCGCTCCAGGCCGACAAAAGCTAGGGTCTTGCCGTTCACGGTGCCGACGGTCACGCCTTCGGGCTCGGGGCCTTTGTTGTCGCTGCGTCCGTCGAAGGTGCTGGTGGTTCCCTCGCTGTTGAAGGTGGTGGGGGCCAGTTCGGCCATTTTCTTCTCGATCAGGTCGCCCGTGTCGGCCACCAGGGTACCGCCGGCGTCCCACACGCTGAGGCTGCGGGCGCCGAACGCCACCAGCTGGTCGGCATCTCCGTCGCCGTCGGTGTCGGCGTCTACGCTGCTGACGGTCAGGCGGCCTAAAGCGGTGTCTTTCTGCAAGTCAGCGGCGTTGGGGAATTTCGTGGCGTCCAGTTTCAGTTTCGCCACGCGCACCTCGTCACTGAAGCCGTCGTAGTCGCGGCTGTCGCCCTCGTTGGCGGTCAGCAGGTACGTTTTGCCGCCAATGTCGATGCTGGCAATGGCGTCGGGCATGTAAGCGCCGTACACGGGCCAGTTCTGGATGTTGATCTTCGTGTCCTTGTCGCTGGCGTCCAGGGCGTTCCCGGCCCTGCTGTGGTCTTTCAGGCCCAGCGGCTTCACGCCCGTGATTTCGCCTTTCGTCAGGTCGATGGTGGCGATGGCGTTGCTTTCCTGCAAGGTCACGTAGGCCGCCTTGCTGTCACTGCTGACGGTGATGTACTCCGGCTCGGCATCCAGTGAGAACTGCTTGCTCTTGCCGGGGCGGGTGGTCACCTTGCCGTCGAACGCCTTGAAGTCCAGCGTCGTGACTTTCGGCAGTTCGGGCGCAGGGGCGGGCTGACAGGCAGCGAGAGCGGCGGAAATTACGAGTGCGGCAGGCATCCATTTTCTCATCCGTGACACTGTGCCGTCATCACGTCAAGGCGGTGTGGCGCTTTCGTCAACGGAAGGTCAGGCCGGGAACAGGCAAAAACGCCGCAGAGGCCCCGAAGCTTCTCCGGCGTTTCAACGTGATGACGCTAAGCTGGTGTGCTGACGCTCAGCTGGTCTTGTCCGGAACGGCGCAGCTTCCGTCCTGGCAGCCCTCGGCGTCGTCTGCACCCAGCATGCTCAGGGGACTGGGGTTGGTTTCGGCCCACACCTGCGTGAGCGCCTGCGTGAACACCTCGGGGTTCTGGGCGCCGCTGACACCGTACTTGCCGCCCAGCACGAAGAACGGCACGCCCGTGATGCCGTAGGCCTGCGCCTGCTGCTCGTCGGCGCGCACCGCCTGGGCATACTGACCTGACTCCAGCGCGGCGCGGGCTTCATCGGCGTTCAGGCCGATGCCGGCGGCCAGTTCTGCCAGGACATCCACTTCCGAGAGGTTCAGGCCCTGCGTGAAGTGGGCGTGGAGCAGGCGTTCTTTCATCTGCGGCCCGTGGCCCCGTGCGGCGGCAAAGTGAATCAGTTGATGGCTCAGGAAGGTGTTCACCTGCTGCAGGGCGCCGAAGTCGTACTGGAGTCCCTCGCCGGCGGCGGCCTGGGCCACGCCGTCCACCATCTGCTGCGCCTGCGCCAGCGTTCGGCCGTATTTGTGCGCGAGGTGCTGGGCAACAGATTGGGAGTTGTGCTTTGCCGCGCCTGGGTCAAGCTCGAAGCTGTGGTACACGATTTCTACGTTGTCGCGCTGGGCGAAGCTGTCCAGCGCCTGCTCGAAGCGCCGTTTGCCGATGTAACACCACGGGCAGGCGATGTCCGACCAGATGTCCACGCGGATTTTCTCAGGACTGGAAGCGAAGGTAGTCATCTTAATATCATAAAGCACTTTATAAAATAAATCAAGAGAAGGCGGGCACCTTTTCCTGAGCCACTTGGCGTATGCGGATTGGCCCTGTTTTTCATACGCTGGTAGGATGCCGGCCCCTTCCTCTTCCCCACTGCTCGTCCTGCGTTCTTACCTGGGGCCGCTCAAATGGGCGGTGCTGACGCTGGCCCTGCTGCTGCTCACGGGCACGGGCCTGAACCTGTACCTGCCGCAGATTCTGGGCCGTTTCGTGGACAACGCCAAACTGGGCGCGGGGGCGGACATCGCGCTGCTGTCGCGCCTGGCCTTTCTATACATCGCGCTGGCGGTGGGCGTGCAACTGCTGATGGCCGCCGCCACCTACGTGGGCGCGAGGGTCGGCTGGACGGCCACCAACCGCCTGCGGGCCGACCTGACCGCGCACCTGCTGTCGCTGGACATGCGCGAACACAAGGAACGCACCCCCGGCGAGATGATCGAACGCATCGACGGGGACGTGACGGCCCTCAGCAACTTCTTCTCGCAGTTCGCGGTGCGGGTGTTCGGGGCGGCGCTGCTGCTGCTGGGCGCTGTGTTCATGTTCTACCGGATCAACGTGTGGGTGGGCCTGGGCGTTACCGCCTTCGTGGTCATTACGCTCAGCATGATGAACCGGGTGCGCGAAGCGGGCGTGGAACCCACCCGCCTGGAACGCGAGGCCAGCGCCCGCCTGTTCGGGTACGTGGAAGAACGCCTGGCCGGACTGGACGACGTTCGCGCCCTGGGAGCCGGGCAGCACCACCTGCGCGGCTTCCTGACCGTGCAGCGCGAGTTCTTCCGGCGCAGCATCGAATCGTGGAAGAAACGCAGCCTGGTGTGGCAGTTCAGCATGGGCCTCTTCGTGGCCGGGTACGTGGGGATTCTCAGCGCCTCGGTGGGCCTGTACGCGGCGGGAGCCATTACGTTGGGCACGGCTTTTCTGCTGTTCCAGTACATGAGCATGATCGAGGAACCCATCGACCAGCTCACCCAGCAGCTTCAGGACTTGCAGAAGGCCGGAGCCAGCCTGGTGCGCGTGGGCGAACTGCTGGCCCTGAAAACCGGGCTGCCGGAGGGCGCGCGCGAACTCCCGGCGGGCGGCCTGGACTTGCGCTTCCAGGACGTGAACTTCAGCTACGAACCGGAAGACCCGAACGCACGCGGCGTCTTGCAGGACATCACCTTTCACCTCCCCGCCAGGCAGACGGTGGGTCTGCTGGGCCGCACCGGGAGCGGCAAAACCACCCTCACGCGGCTGGTGTCGCGGCTGTACGACCCCACCTCCGGCAGCGTGACCCTGGGCGGCGTGGACACCCGCGACGTGACCCTGAAAAGCCTGCGTCAGCGCGTCGCCGTGGTCACCCAGGACGTGCAACTGTTCCAGGCGACCGTGCGCGACAACCTCACCTTCTTCGATCACAGCGTCCCCGACCACCGCGTCGAGGCGGCGCTGCTGGAAGTCGGGCTGGGCGGCTGGCTCGACTCGCTCCCGGACGGCGTGAAGACCCCGCTGGCCGCCGGCAGCCTCAGCGCCGGGCAATCCCAACTGCTGGCCTTCGCCCGCGTGATGCTGCAAGACCCCAGTGTCATCATCCTCGACGAACCCAGCAGCCGCCTCGACCCGGCCACCGAAGCGCAACTCACCCAGGCCATGCAACGCCTGCTGCAAGGCCGCACCGCCATCGTCATCGCCCACCGCCTGGAAACGGTAGCCCGCGCCGACCGGATTCTGGTGCTGGGCGCAGGAAAAATCCTGGAGGACGGCGAACGCGCAGCGCTGGCCCGCGACCCCCGCAGCCACTACGCGCAGCTTCTCAGTGCCGGGAAGGAAGAACTGGAAGAGGTGCTGGCGTGAGGCAGCTTATCTCAACGGAGAACCTCGTCCCAGCCGTCTTTTCCCTACTGCCCGCCGACCACCCGATCCCGACTGGAGCCCCCGCATGACCACCGCACCCGCCAAAGACCTGACGCTGCCCCTCTCGCGCAAGCTGTTCACGTACGACCGGGCTCTGTTCGTCCGGAACATGCTGCTGTGGGGCACTTTTCACGCCTCGCCCGCGCTGCTGACCCTGGCGGTCAGTCAGGTGTTCACGCGCCTGGGTGAGGCCGACAAACTGAACCTGGGCGGGCAGCCCATGACCCCGGCCATCGGGGCGGCGTGGGTGGCCGTGGGGTTCTTCGCGCTGGCCCGCATGTTCCGCTGGGGCCTGTTCTACTGGGCGCTGCGCTCGTGGATCACGCTGTGGTACACCCTGAATGCCCTGGTGCGCCGCAACCTGCTAGCTTACCTGCTGACCGCCAGAGGCTCGCGGATTTTGCCCGACACGCCCGCCGAGGTGGTCAGCCGTTTCCGGGACGACGTGGACGACGTGGCCGCGTACGTGGAAATCTGGGTGGACGGCCTGGGCATCGTGCTGTTCAGCCTGATCGCGGTGTTCCTGATGTCCCGCGTCGATCCCCTCATCACGCTGCTGGTGTGTGCTCCGCTGCTGCTAATGGTGTTCTTCGTACAGCGCCTCACCCCCACCATTCGCGCCTACCGCCGCCGCATGCGCGAGGCCACCGCCCGCGTGACTGACTTTATCGGTGAAACCTTCGGGGCGGTCAGCGCCGTGAAACTGGCGGGCCGCGAGGAGCAGATGGTGGGGCACCTGCGGTCGCTGGGGGAAACGCGGCGTCATGCCGCCCTGCGCGACGTGCTGCTCACCGAGTTGATTCGCGGCGTGAACACCAACATGGTCAACATCGCGGTGGGCCTGGTGCTGTTGCTGGGCGCCGACCGCATTCGCGGCGGGCAGATGAGCGTGGGCGATTTCGTGCTGTTCATCGGCCTGCTGCCGCGCCTGACTGGCAGCATGGCCTTCTTCGGGGACGCCATCGCCCGCCACCGCCGCACCGGGGTCAGCTACGACCGCATGAACCGCCTCTTGCAGGATGCGCCAGAAGACCAGACCGTGCAGCACCACCCCATCTACCTGAACAGCGAAGCGCCCGTGGTGGCGAACGTTCAGGAGGCGCACCCCTTGCAGGAATTGCGGGTCGAGCACCTGAGCGCCCGTCACCCCGGCGGGGCCGGGATTCAGGACGTGAGTTTCACCCTCCGGCGCGGCGAGTTCGTGGTGGTCACCGGGCGCATCGGCAGTGGCAAGACCACCCTGGTTCGCGCCCTGCTGGGCCTGATGCCGCGCCAGAGCGGCCAGATTTACTGGAACGGGCAGGAGGTCACAGACCCCGCCACCTTCCTGGTGCCGCCCCACTGCGCCTACACCGCGCAGCTCCCCAACCTGTTCAGCGACTCCTTGCAGGAGAACATCCTGACCGGGGCCGAGGAGGCCCGTCTGGGCCGCGCCGTGCGGCTGGCGGTGCTGGAACCCGATCTCCAGCAGCTCGGCAACGGCCTCTCGACCGAGGTCGGTGCCAGGGGCGTCAAACTCTCCGGCGGGCAGCTCCAGCGCGCGGCGGTGGCCCGTATGCTGGCCCAGCACGCCGACCTGCTGGTGTTCGACGACGTGTCCAGTGCGCTCGACGCCCGCACCGAGGCGCAACTCTGGGACGGCCTCTTCACCGAACTGGACGCCACCTGCCTCGTCATCTCTCACCGCCACGCCGCCCTGAGCCGCGCCGACCGCATCCTGGTCATGGAAAACGGAAAACTGGTCGCGGAAGGCGCGCTGGAACACCTCCTTGAAACCAGCGCGGAAATGCGGGCGCTGTGGGCCGAGGAGGAGGAGTATCCTGACACCAGGTTGCCGATTTAATAGCATGACGACGTATGGGTTATAGGGTCAGTAGCCGAGGTCGGACATGAACTGCCCAATATGTCAGTTGGTTGTGCCAGAAGGACGCACTATTTGTCCTGCCTGTGGCTGGACACTAACAAATACGCTGACACTAACAAATACGCTGGATGATTCGCTTCCTATTGGCACACTTCTGAAAAATGGTCAGTTCCGCATAGAACGGAAATTAGGGCAAGGTGGCTTTGGTATCACTTACCTTGCTACTGATCTCGCTCTTGCACGCACCATAGCTATCAAGGAGCTTTTTCAAAGTGACTGGAAACGCCAGGGGAAAATGGTACAAACTCCCATTAAGCTCACGGCCAGTGAATTTCAGGAAATCAAGGATAAGTTCCTTCAAGAAGGGAGAGTGCTGGCGGGCTTCAGCGACCCCAGCATCGTGCAGGTCTACGACCAGTTCAGCGAAAACAACACTGCTTATCTGGTGATGGAGTACCTCCAGGGCGAATCGCTGGCGGAACGCCTAACGCGGGAGCACATCATCTCGGCGGAGGAACTGCTCACCTTGACCCGGTCAGGCTCTGCGCCTGCTGCACGATAGAGGCCACCTGCACCGCGACATCAAGCCCGACAACATCATTCTGGAGAAAGGGGGACGGGCGGTGCTGATCGATTTCGGCTCTGCGCGCCAGTTTCAGGCTGGAAAGACCACCCACATGACCCGGTTGGTTACGCCTGGCTACGCGCCGCTGGAACAGTACGCTGCATCGGGCAGAGTCGGGCCACCGACAGATCTGTATGCCCTGGGTGCAACCCTTTACCACGCCCTCAGTGGGCAAATGCCGCCTTCTGCCTCCGACCTCTTCAATGGTGTGGCCCTCCCCCCCTTGCCAACCGGTACACCGGGCGGTCTGATCACAGGCATTGAAACAGCCATGCAGATCAGAATGCAGGATCGTCCGCAGACAGTGGATGAGTTTCTAAGGATGCTCACCTCAGTTACAGATGCACAGCAGTCTAAGCCGCGTTTCGCAGGGCCGAAGCCACTACTGGACTATCTAAAGTACTTGGGGATCAGCCCAGATACTTTTCTGGACAGACTCGAAGAAGGCACTATACAGGTGAGTGAACTTCCTCCAGAGGTTCGAGCCGAGTTGATTCGCACAAAGTGGATCAATGCTCAGGGCCAACTTACCTTCAGATATGCCTGGGGAAACCAGCCGCGCCAGCAACCGCCCAAGCCGATAGCGTCACCTATACCGTCGTCAACATCAAAAAAGCCAACTTCTCCTGCTCAGCCTAGGCAACCCATATGGACACCTCACCACCCCCAACCTGCACCTTTACCACCCACACCAACGCCTTCTCCACCTCTCGTTGCCTTCCCGGACGTAGCAGACGTGAATCAGCTTTGGTTGGCTATTTGCAAAGTTCCAAAACCTGACCACCTAACTTTGAAAGTATCTATTCTGAATCCAGCAAGAAAGAAAATCACGTATAGAACTTTCCTCCGCGCAGCTCTTTATGGTCTGTTTTGGAGTTGGGGTGGGTGGGCTGCCTCGCAGATTGGCTCTGGACTCTTCAGTGGCATTTGGGTTTTCTTTGCGATAGGTGGAGCACTTTACCCTTTTTTGGATAAAGGCGACCAAAAAATCCTGTCCCAGATTGAAGGTATTGACCAGCAACTTAAGGCGAGGCAAATGTCATACGAAGGCGGAAGCCCACTAACGCGCTTTGAAGCCAAGATACGTGAACTGGAACAGATCAAAACCCAGCTCCTCAACCCCACCGCACTCCTGACAGAGCGTGAACAAGCAGCTCGGCAGAAATACACCCAGCAGGTGATTGAAGCCGAGTTGCGGCGTCACCGTCTGGAACCGGGCCTTGTTCCCGGAGTTGGAGTACAGCGGATCAAAACGCTCAATCAGTACGGTATCCATACCGCGTTTGACCTCGATAGAAAACCTTTGGCAAGAATCTCCGGCATTGGTGAAAAGATCATCAACGATCTAATGGCCTGGCGATCCAGTATCGAGCGGTCGGCCCAGACCAGCGTCAAGCCATTTTCTGGAGGTCAGCAACTTCACGCAGAAGTCGCCCGCGAATTGTGGAACCTGCGTGCCATGTTGGCCGACGGGCCACAACTTCTTCAGGTCGCCACTACCGAAGGGATCAATAATTACAAGCAGGCAGAAGCCGACATCCAAGCGTTATTGGGTGAGCGGGAGGGATTACTCAAGCGGCTTCAATCCGAGAAAATATAAGAGATAGATTTAAAGTTTTCCAATTGAGTGGCTCATCGCCAGTTTACTTGCCAGTGTACACGGGTTTGAAGCTGAACACGCTGGGGGTGCTGGTGTCCACGGTGACTTCGACTGCGCCCACATCGGCTTCGCCCATGACTTGCAGGCGGGTGACGTTGCGTAGCGCCGGGCTGGCGGCGGTCTGCCCCAGGAAGGTGTTTGCGCCGGCCTCGGTAAGCGGGTGGTCGATGACCAGGGTGTGCGAGTCGCCCTGGATCAGCAGGACGGGTTTGCCGTAGGCTTTGGCCTCGGTAGCGAGGGTGGTCACGGTGTCGCGCAGACCCACGTCGGTCAGCAGGACAGGCGAGCCGTAGAACAGGTCGGCCTGGAAGGCGATGACGACGGCGGGGGCGTTCTTTTCCTTCGCTTCGGTGAAGGTGGCCTTGATCCACTCCAGGTTGGCGGCGTTGCGGGCGAAGTACTCGCCGACGCTGGCGATGTTGCGTTCCATGCCGTTGTTGCTGCCGACCACGTGAATGGTGCTGAAGATCACGCCGCCCTGCGCCCAGCGGCTGTTCTCGATCAGGCTGGGCTGGCGCGTCAGGGTGATGGGCTTCTGCCCGAAGCTCCTGTCCCCTTGCTCTTTGAAGAACATCTCACGGATTTTCCCCAGGCGTTCCAGCGGGTCGAACTTCCCGGCCTTCTCGCGGTGGCAGTCCGTCCACTCATTGTCGCCGGGCGTGTAGATCAGGGGGTTCTGGAACAGCCCGAACTCGTCTTTCACTTTCTGGAAGTTCTCGTCGGAGCAGGGGGTGCTGCCGCTCTTGATGTCGCCCACGTGGATGGTGAAGGCAGGATTCAGTTTGTTCACGTCAGCGATCAGCGCCTCGAAACGGGCGTAATCGTCGGGAAGTTTGTACGGCATGTCGCCCAGCGCCACGAACTTGAACGGTGCGGCGGCAGCAGAAGCGGCCAGGGCAAACAGGGCGGTCAGGAACAGTTTTTTCATGGGGTCTCCTGTCAGGATAGGAATGGGCAGCTTCAGGCCGATGTTTTGCGTCGAGCAGCCTCAGGGCCGTCCGACGCCGGCGACCACGTTCAGCGGCTGGTCGAGTTTCAGCCAGATGAACTGGTTCTGGTCTTTCATGTCCTTGCCGCGCCCGCCGGTGGCAGGGTAGTTGTTGTCGTTGGCGACCAGGATGGTGTCTTTGTCCAGCACGATCACGTTCTCGATGGTGAAGTAAGGGAAGGTCAGCACGCCGTTCTGGCTGTCCGGCGCGAGGCCCTGCGGGTCTTTGATGTCCATCAGGTCGGCGACCAGCACTTTCTTGAACGTCCCGTCGGCGTTCTTTTCGGTCACGTTAATTTTGTAGATGCGTTTGACTTTCGCCTCGGTGCCCTGCTTGTTGTCGCGTTCGATGACCAGCAGTTCGGTGTCGTTCACGGGCGTGAGGTCGCCGATGGCCTCGCCGCCCTGATCCAGCGCGTAACGGCCCGCCAGGCTCCATTTCTTATCGGCCAGGTTGATGGCGTGCAGGCGAATCTGCCCGGTGGGGTCGCCCGTGACGGTTTTCTCCAGCAGGGCAAAGGCGGTTTTGCCGTCGGGGGTGAGGGTAAAGCCCTCGAAGCCACCGCTGGCGGGCAGGTTCGCGCCGCTGCTGGCCACACCCTGCGAGAAGGCAGGGTTCTGGGGGCTACGGACTTCTGCGGGTTTGTCAGCGGGGGCGCTCAAGTCCGGGGTGACCATGGGTGCTTCCAGCAGTTTTCCGTCGGCGCTGAAGTGCAGCAGGTAGGGGCCGAATTCGTCGCCGACCCACAGCGTACCGTCCGGGGCGAAGGCGAATCCTTCCACGTCGAAGTCCGCGCCCGTCAGCAGGCGTTCGCGGCTGGCCTCGTTCACGATCAGCCACGGCACCTTCCGGTTCGGGTCACTCAGCCCAATGAAGGAACCGACTTTCACGTTGCCGCGCTGGGCACCTTTCTGGCCGGGGGTGGGGGTCAGGTTGTAGATTCGCAGCAGGTAATCGGCGCTGTTGTTCTTTGCCCCGAACCCGTTGTCACTCAGAAACCAGAAGGAACCGTCCTTGCCGAACTGCACGCCGCTGAACCCCTGCACCGGCTGGCCTTTGAAACGGGTTTCGCCGCGCACGCCGTTGTTCCACGCGCCGCTGTCCGGCCCGGTGGCGAAGGTGTCGGCGGGCAACTCGGCAAAACCGACGAGGGTGGCCGCCGTCGCGGGAGTGACGGTTAAAGCCAGGGTCAGTAATAGTTTTTTCATCACCTCATGAAGGTGAGGCCGGCCCGTCAGGGGGATGTGTCGGTACGGTCAGCCGGGAGTCATATCAACGGCGGAAAGATCGCTCTGTTTCTAGCGATATCTCCCGAACGGAGTGCGCAGCAGCCAATACACACGGCCGGGGTATGCTGCCGGTCATGACTGCCCCGGCCCCCACCCGCACGCATGGAGACGTGAAGATCTGGTCGCTGCCCACTGGCCCCTTGCAGGAGAACGCCCTACTGGTGGCGGGCAAGGACAACCAGGGCTTCCTGTTCGACCCTGGCGACGACGCCAGCCGGATTCTGGCCCTGGTGAGGGCGACGGGCGTGAACGTACAGGCCATTTTGCTGACGCACGCGCACTTCGACCACATCGGCGCGGTGCAGCCTATCCGTGAGGCCCTCAACCTCCCGGTGTACCTGCACCCCAGCGACCTGCCCCTGTACCGTATGGGAGCCGCTTCGGCCGGACGCTGGGGGTTGCCGTTCACGCAACCGGGCGACCCGGAACATCCCATTGCCCAGGGGCAGGAATTCACGGCGGGCGACCTGAAACTAACCGCCCGCGAACTTCCGGGTCACGCGCCGGGCCACGTGGTGTTCGTCGGGGACGGGTTCGTGATTGCCGGGGACACGCTGTTCGCCGGAGGCATAGGGCGCACCGACTTGCCCGGCGGAAACCACCCGCAACTCATCCACGGGATTCAGCAGGAGTTGTTCACCCTGCCCGGCGAGACCTACGTGTACCCCGGCCACGGCGGTCACACGACCATCGCGCGCGAGAAGCGCAGCAACCCGTTTCTGCAATAAACGAAGCGAAAGCGGAAAGCCCCAATGCCTTCCGCCTTCAATGGGAATGGGAAATCTTCAGCGGTAGATGTCGTAGCCGGTGATCTTGCCTGCGGGGCTGGGGTTCGTGGGGCTGATCTTCTCGGCGCGGTTGTACACGTTCCAGCCACTCTTGACGTTCAGTTCGGGAATGGCTTCCTCGCCGGCCGCCCAGGGAAACTGTTCGGGCAGGTTCACGGCGGGCGTGGTGGCGTCGGTGGGGCTGTAGATCAGCCACAGGCGGTTGCGGGCCACGGGTTCGCCCACGTCGTACTTCGCGTTGTTGTTCCGGTCGTCGAAGGCAATGGCCTGGTAAACGCCCGCCAGGTTGGGTAAACGCGGCAAGTCCAGCCCGAAGCGGCGTGTGGTGTCGTTCACCTTCACGACGTTCTGCGCGTACGTACTGTCGTTCGTGAACACGTTGGGAATGCCGGTGCCCACCAGCGCCAGGCGCAGACTGGGGTTGGTGCCCCAGTCGCCGTGCAGCGTGCCGCTCAGGTCGTACTGCTCGGGCGCCAGAACGTCTTTGCCCTGACAGGCGACGAGCAGGAGGGGCAGCAGGTAAAGGGAAAGGCGGCCTTTCATGCCAGGCAGCGTACCGCCTTAACCTGACCGCCGCGTGAAGACCCAGGGTGACCGACCGCCCTTTTTTATGCCCTGGGAGGCCGTTTACCCCTTCGTGAGAATGCGAACGCTCAGGACTTTGTCCGGCACGGCGCCGGGAATCGGGGCGTTACTCTGATCCATGGTGCGCGTGAATTTCGGCAGGATGTCCTCGCCCTTCGTGACTTTGCCGAAAAGGTTGTACTTGCCGTTCAGGAAATCGGTGGGCTGAAACGTAATGAAGAACTGGCTGCCGTTAGTGTTGGGGCCGCTGTTCGCCATGGCCAGCAGCCCGCCACTGTCGAAGGTGAGCTTGCTGCGAATTTCATCCGGGAACTGGTAAC
Organism: Deinococcus fonticola; assembly: GCF_004634215.1. Classification (NCBI taxonomy): domain Bacteria; kingdom Thermotogati; phylum Deinococcota; class Deinococci; order Deinococcales; family Deinococcaceae; genus Deinococcus; species Deinococcus fonticola. Next base: position 113,485 of record NZ_SMMH01000006.1, read on the forward strand.
CGGGGCCGCCGGTGCCCCAGGTGTCCTTCTTGGCCTCGTCGGCGCTGCCAGGATCGCCGCCCTGCGCCATGAATCCCTCGATCACGCGGTGAAAGCGCGTGCCGTCGTAGAAGTGGTTGCGGGCCAGCGTCACGAAGTTGTTGACCGTGACGGGCGTCTCCTGCTCGAACAGGTCGACCAGCACCTGGCCCTTGCTGGTGTCGATCAGCGCGTAGTAATCCTTGCCGTCCTGCAAGGCCATAGCCGGTTCGCTCTTGAAGGTTCGGACGGGTTTGTCGCTCAGGGCCGGCACCAGGGTGTACCCGGCAGGAACAGCCCCAGGCGCCTTGACTTCGGCCGTCTGCGCGGTGTCCTTCGCCGTATCGGTCTTGGTTTCTTGCTGGGTCGTGTCGTCGGTCTTGGTGGTGGTGTCCTCGGCCTTTTTCTGGCAGGAGGCCAAGAGCAGTAAGCCACTGAGTACCAGGGCACGGGGGAGCAGGGCAGCCTTCTTCATCCCTGGCAGTGTAGAGCATTGGACAAAAGAACGCAGTGCTTTTTGTTCGAGCGGAGCGAGTGAATTTGGACGAGCAGGACGGACTGGAACAGCTCCGCAGGAGAGAATGGAGCGCTCTGGGTGGTGTTCTACAGAGCGCGGAATTCGCAGAACTGCTCTAGCGGCCCAGGATGAGGGGTCAAGCGACATCCCCGGCACCGACCACACAGGGCCGTGATGCCGGGGAAGGAGGCCGCCAGCCTGACAGCGCACGAACCCGCTTACACCAGGGAGGGCAGCAAGGACGGACGGCCTGTTCCGCCCGACAGCAGGCGATCCACGGTCACGTGCCCCCACTCCATCGCCTCGCTAAGGCGGAAGGTGCCTGGCAGGGTCACCTGCGCATCGATGATTTCGCCGTCGATGCGCACGCCCAGGGCCGGTACGGGCGAAGGCGTAAAGCCGCCGGGATGAACGATATAAACGCGAATCTGCTTGCCTCTGTACACTTCCGATTCGAGTAACCGCATGAGCGTAACCTCCGGGCAACGAGCGGCGCAGGGGACGTGGGGATTGTTCCCAAGCGTACTCTTCTTCCTTCAAATGTCAGCGGGTTCCCTTTCTGATGGTGGGAAACCCGCTGACGGTCACTTCAGAGGCTGGAACCGGGAATTGAAACTGAGCTTATTCGGTGTCGGAGAGGGGCGGTGCCGGGGCAAACTGCTTGCCTTCCGCCTCCTGCGCTTCACGGGGGGCGGCGGGCGCACGATCCGGAAAGGGCGGCTGGGCGCTGCGCCATTCTCCGCTATCGGTGCTGGCGGGACGCTCTGCGCGTTCCTCGCGGTGTTCACGGGGAGGACGGTCTGTGCGTTCACCCCGGTCACTGCCTCCCCGGTCGCTGAAACCCCGATCACTGCGCGGGCCACGATCCCCCCGGTCGCCGCGTGGGCCACGGTCGCCCCGGTCACTGCCGCGTCCGCCGCCATCACGTCCGCCGCCTTCGCGGGGGGTGCGGGGGGCCACTTTGCCTTCCAGTTCCGGGCGAACCAGGTCAATTTTGCCGCGGTCGTCGATGTTGGCGATTTTCACGCGCAGCTTGTCGCCCAGCTTCAGCACGTCCTCGACACTGTTGATGCGCTCCTCGCTCATCTGGCTGATGTGCAGCATGCCGTCCTGGCCGGGGAACAGGTTCACGAAGGCGCCGAACGCCGCGATTTTCACCACCGTGCCGTCGTACTCGGCGCCCACTTTGGCTTCCTGCGTGACTTCCTGAATCCTGGCCCGGACGGCCGCCGCCGCCGCGCCGTCGTTCGTGAAGATGCGAATGGTGCCGTCTTCCTCGATGGTGACCTGCGCGCCCATGGCTTCGAGTTCGCGCACCTGTTTGCCGCCGGGGCCGATGACCTTGCCGATCAGTTCGGGGTTGATCTTCATGGTCTCGATGCGCGGCGCGGTGGGTGACAGTTCCGGGCGCGGGGCGGCCAGGACTTCGGCCATTTTGCCCAGGATGTGCAGGCGGCCTTCTCTGGCCTGGTGCAGAGCCTCGCGCATGATCGCGGGGGTGATGCCGCCGACTTTGATGTCCATCTGAAGGGCCGTGACGCCCTCGGCAGAGCCGCAGACCTTGAAGTCCATGTCGCCCAGGGCGTCCTCCATGCCCAGGATATCGGTCAGCACGCGGTACTTCTCGCCCTCCATCACCAGGCCCATCGCCACGCCCGCTACCGGGGCCTTGATGGGCACGCCGGCGTCCATCAGCGAGAGCGTTCCGGCACACACCGTGGCCATCGAGGAAGACCCGTTGCTTTCCAGCACCTCGCCCACCACGCGAATGGTGTAGGGGAATTCCTCGAAGCTGGGCAGCACCGCCCGAATGGCGCGTTTGGCCAGGTTACCGTGGCCGACCTCGCGGCGCGACTGCCCGCCCATGCGCTTGACTTCGCCCGTGCTGTACGGCGGGAAGTTGTAGTGCAGCAGGAACCTGTCGCCGGTTTCCTCGGTCAGGTCGTCGATCAGGATCTCGTCGCGCTCGGTGCCCAGGGTGGTCACGCCCAGGACCTGCGTTTCGCCGCGCGTAAAAATGGCGCTGCCGTGCGCCATCGGCAGGGGACGCGCCTCTATCCAGATGGGCCGTACCGTCTTGCTGCTGCGGCCGTCGGCCCGCAGGTCGTCGTCCAGAATAAGCTGGCGCAACATCTGCTTCTCGACCTTCGAGTACACGTTCTTCAGGGTGGCGGTCAGTTCCGCCGCGCCCTCGGCTTCAGGATCCGGGACGTACTCGGCAATGACCTTGCTGCGCACTTCCTTCGTGCGCACGCCGCGCTCCTTCTTGCCGCGCGTCAGCAGGGCGTCTTTCAGGCCCGCCGCGCGGAGTTTCTCGGTCATTTCCGGCACGTAATCGTGCGTCGGGCCGACTTCCTCCATGAAATTGAACTTCTCGTGGCCCACTTCCGAGCGCATCTGCTCGATCAACGCGATCACGCCCTGCATCTCGGCGTGCGCGAACTCGATGGCGCCCACCAGTTCTTCCTCGGACACCGTCTGGGCGCCGCACTCCACCATCATCACGGCGTCTTTCGTGCCGGCCACCACCAGGTCCATGCGGCTGCGCGAGAGCTGCTCGGCGGTGGGGTTCACCACGTACTGACCATCCACCTGCCCCACGCGCACGCACGCCGTCGGGCCAGCCCACGGAATGTCGCTGATGCTCAGGGCCGCCGAGGCGCCGATGGGCCCCAGCACGTCCGGCGCGTTCTGCCCGTCGGCCGACAGCACCGTGATGATTACCTGCGTTTCGTGGCGGTAGCCTTTGGGGAACAGCGGGCGGATCTGCCGGTCCGTGATGCGGGCACTCAGGATGGCCTTCTCGCCGGGCCGGCCCTCACGGCGGTGAAAACTGCCGGGAATCTTGCCGACCGCGTAATGCCGTTCCTCGAATTCCACCGTCAGCGGCAGGAAATCCAGTTTGCTCTGCGTGTCGCTGGCCTGCGCCGTCACCAGCAGCATGGTGTCGCCGTAACGCACGGTCACGCTGCCCGACACCAGCTTGGCCAGTTTGCCCGTTTCAATGCTGAGTTCCTTGCCGCCCAGCATCGTTTTGAATGTTTTGCCGATCATGGGAAACAGTGTAGCCCGCTGAAAGGAAGGAAAAGGCACCCTGCACCGAAAGCGTGACGCGGCCTGCAAGACAAGTGGGGTTAACTGTGGGCATGAGGTTGTCGCTTCGCCCGGTTCTGTTCATTGCGCTGCTGTTCTCGGCTTCGGCACAGGCCAGCGGTGGTTCTCTGTCGCTGATGGAAAACTGGCAGAACATGGGCAACGCGCCCATTGCGGTCAGCCCAGACGCTTCACTGATAGCCACGACGCGTTCCCCGCTGGGGTCACCGTACCGGCCTTACGACACGCGCCTGGAAGTGCGGGACACGCGCACCATGAAGCTGCTTTACCGCGCCCAGCCCGCCAACGGCGACGGGAAGACGCTGCTGTTCAGCCCCGACAGCAAAACACTCTGGACGGCCCATACGGGAACCCTTCATTACGACGCCCGTTCCGGCCAGCCGCTGGAGAACCGCGAAGGCAGCGACGGCCCCGGCATCAGCGCCCTGGCTTTCTCACCCGGCGGGGAAACTTACGCGCTGGCGGGCGTGAATGTTATCGGGAATCACAGTGTTTCGCTTGATGACACGGCGTCGGGCAAGCTGCAGTGGTCAGGCACGCCGTCCCCCCCGACCGGCGCCGAGAGCGAGCGGGCCAACTGGGTTCACTCGCTGGCGTTCAGTCCTGACGGTTCACTGGTGGCGAGTGGTTCCGGCGGGGGCGGCGTGATCCTGCGGGACGCTCAAACTGGGAAACGTCTGCGTCACCTGACGGACACGGCAGAAGGGGCAAGGCGGGCCATGCGCAAAGGCTGGACGGCCCACGCTGACACCGTGACAGCCGTACATTTCCTGTCGCCCACGCGCCTGCTGAGTGCCTCGCGCGACGGGAAGTTGAAATTGTGGAATGCCGCCACGGGTGAACTGCTCGCCCGCCTGCGCTTGAACGGCGGTTTGCTGGCGGCGGACGTGACCTCTGACGGGCGCATTCTCGCCGCGACTGGGCGCGGGCTGGTACTGGTTGGAACGCAGGAAGATGAGTTACGGATGCTGGAAGTCCTGCGGAGCGCACCTCAGAACCCATTCACAGATGTCAGCGTGACCCATAAAGTCGGGAAAGCGTTCCACGTCTGGCTCATGACCCGCAAAGGCACCCTGAGTCACTGGTTCCTGAGGTAAAGCTGCACCAGGGACACAAATTGCCACCGTTCCGGGCAGACTGCCTGCATGGCTCAGATTCTGCCGACGGTGCTGGTTCTGCTTCTCACGGCTTTAATTGGCTGGGGCCTCATAGTTCTGGTCAAGCGGCTGGACAGCATGGGCGGCGAGGGCCACGGCGTGCGGGGCCGCGTGGCCGAGCCGCAGGACGCGAAGTCAGATAAGTGAACCCTCAGGATAGGCTGGTTCTTTCCATGCTCAGGCGCGGCAGTATGGAGTCCGGAGGTACGGCATGAGTGTTCCGCGTTTTGGGCTGGGAACGTTTCGGTTGAAGGATGATGTGGTCAGGCGCGTGGTGGGTGACGCGCTGGAACTGGGTTACCGCGCCATCGACACGGCGCAGGGCTACGACAACGAGGCCGAGATCGGCGAGGTGTTGGAGGCCTCCGGCGTGCCGCGCCAGGAGATTTACCTCACCACCAAGATCAAGCCGGCGAATTTTGCGCCGGACGCCCTGATCGCTAGCCTGCGCGAAAGCAACGAGAAGTTGCGGGTGGACGCGGTGGATTTGACGCTGATTCACTGGCCCGTGCCGAACGGGGCCGTGAACCCGCAGGACTACCTGAAGGCGCTGGCCGAGGCCCAGCAGTCGGGCCTGACGCGCGGAATCGGCGTCTCAAACTTCAATATCGCCGGGTTGAAACAGGCCCGCGAGATTCTGGGCGACACACCCATCATGACGAATCAGGTGGAAATTCACCCTTACCTGCAGAACCGCAAACTGGCAGAGTTTGCCCAGCAGGAAGGGATTCACCTGACCTCGTACATGACGCTGGCGGTTGGAAAAGTCATGGAAGACGAGGTGCTGCAAGACATTGCCCGTCAGCACGCGGCCACGCCCGCCCAGGTGGCGCTGGCGTGGGCGTTGCAGCGCGGCTTCAGTGTCATTCCCTCCAGCACGAAACGCGAGAACCTGGCCAGCAACCTGAGGGCGCAGGAACTCACGCTGACCGAAGAGGACATGGCCCGCATCGCCACCCTCGATCAGGGCGGAGCCGTGCGCCTGGCCAACCCGGAGAGCGCCCGCCCCGACTGGGACTGAGAACACTGGACTTCGGGAAATGAACACGCGAGCAGTGATCGTGATGGGCGTGTCGGGCAGCGGCAAAACCACGCTGGGAACGGCGCTGGCGAAGCGCCTCGGCTGGGAATTTGTCGACGCCGACGACTACCACCCGCAGGCCAACCGCGAAAAGATGGCCCGTGGTCAGCCCTTGAACGACAATGACCGGCAGCCCTGGCTGGAGATCCTCCACAGGCTGCTGGCCGACCACGTCCGTGAGGGAAGGCCGCTGGTGCTGGCCTGCTCGGCCCTGAAACAGAAGTACCGTGACACCCTGATGCAGGGCATGGACGGCGTAGCCCTGGTGTACCCGCACGGCAGCCAGGATCTTATTGCCGAACGTCTGCGGGAGCGCGGGAGCAGTCACTTCATGCCGGTGAGCCTGCTGGACAGCCAGTTCGAGACGCTGGAGCCGCCCACGAACGCCATTGAGGCCGACATCCGCAGACCGACCAGTGAACTTGTGTCGCTCATCATGGAGCAGCTGTAATTCTCTCGTTCAGTTTCTCCATTGTCTTACTGAACGAATGGCGTAGAATACCGGCCGTGAAGACGAAAGACATCGTTTATATCGCGCTGTTTGCAGCGATTATGGCCGCGCTGGCGGTTATTCCGCCGGTCATGCTGGGCACCGGGGTGCCTATTTCCTCGCAGAGCATGGGGCCGATGCTGGCGGGGGCCATTCTGGGGGCACGGCGCGGGGCGCTGTCGATGCTGCTGTTCCTGGTGCTGGTGGCGGTGGGGTTGCCGCTGCTGGTGGGCGGGCGTGGGGGCGCGGGCGTCTTCGCGGGCGTGACCGGCGGCTTTCTGGTCAGCTGGCCCATCGCCGCTTACCTGATTGGCCTGCTAACCGAGCGCTACTGGCACAGGCTCAGCGTGCCGCTGGCCCTGGCGATCATTTTCGTGACCTCGGTGGTCGTGATGTACGGCATCGGGAACGCCTGGCTCAGCATCGCCGCGCCCATGAGTTACCTGAAAGCCACCCTCGCCGCCGGGCCGTTCCTGCCGGGCGACTTCGTGAAAGCCCTGCTGACGGCCGTGATCGCCGTGACCGTGAAGCGCAGTTACCCGATCATTCGCCCGGCGCGCATCGCTGCGGCCTGAACGCCACTCAAACCGCGAGTCCGGGCTCCACTGGCCCGGCTTCTTTCTGGTGGGAACCTGAATGATCGAGCTTAAAGAGGTCAGCCACGTCTACGAGAGTGGCCCCGTCCTGCAGGGCGTGAATCTCAAGCTGCCGGAGCGGCGCATCGGCGTAATCGGCAGCAACGGCAGTGGCAAAAGCACCTTCGCCCGGCTGCTCAACGGGCTGCTGCTGCCCACCCACGGGCAGGTGCTGGTGGACGGCCTGAACACCCGTGAACAGGCCAGGGAGGTGCGCCGCCGCGTGGGCTTCGTGTTTCAGAACCCGGACAACCAGATCGTTTTTCCGGTGGTCGAGGAAGACCTGGCCTTCGGCCTGAAGAACCTCAAACTTCCGCCCGCCGAAATCGAGGCGCGCATCACGGCGGTGCTGGCGCGCTACGACCTGCAGGCGTTCCGGCAGCACTCTTCTCACCTGCTGTCGGGCGGGCAGAAGCAACTGATGGCGATTTCCGGCGTGCTGGTCATGCAACCCGAGTACGTGGTCTTCGACGAACCCACTACCCTGCTCGACCTGCGCAACCGCAACCGCATCGTGCAGGTGATCCGCGAGTTACCGCAGACCGCCATCGTGGTCACGCACGACCTGGACTTGCTGGCCGACTTTGGGCGCGTTCTGGTGTTCGACGGTGGGCGCGTGGTCATGGACGCGCCGCCCGCGCAGGCCATCGCGTTCTACCGCGAGTTGATGGCGTGACCCTCGGGCTGTACGTCCAGCGGGCCTCCCCGCTGCACCGCCTCGCGGCGGGCTGGAAACTCCTGCTGCTGGCCGTGTCCGGCGTGCTGATCTTTACTGTGCAGGACTGGCGCCTCCTGCTGGGGTGGCTGGCGCTGACGCTGGCGCTGTACGGCCTGGCCCGAATGGGCGCGAAAACGACATGGGCGCAAGTGAGGCCCTCGCTGGGGCTGCTGGCGTTCTTCCTGGTGTTTCAGGCGGTGTTCACCAACTGGGAAGCGGGCCTGGTCACGGTGCTGCGCTTCGGCGTGATGATTCTGCTGGCGTCCCTGGTCACGCTCACCACCCGCGTCTCCGACCTGCTGGCCACGCTGGAACGCGCCCTGAAGCCCCTGGCCCGCTTCGGCGTGAACCCGGCCAAGGTGAGCCTCGCCATTTCCCTGACGCTGCGCTTCATTCCGGTGATCGCGCAGACCGTCAGTGACGTGCAGGACGCCCAGCGTGCGCGCGGCATCGAGAAGAACCAGCTCGCCACCGCCATTCCCGTCATTATCCGTACGCTGAAAATGGCCGACGACGTGGCCGACGCCATCGACGCCCGCTCGTTCGATTAGGCGTCGTGGGTCTTGGGAAAAGCTGTTGCTACAGCCTAATTTTCTTCCGGCACGTCCGGGAAGTTGCTGAGGGGAAAGGTGTCCACGTTCGCGCTGCGCTGCTGCACCAGCACGCCGCCGTCCACGACGATGAATTGCCCGGTGATGTAACTGGCGTCGTCGCTGGCGAGAAATGCGGCCGCGCCGGTCATGTCCTCGGCGGTGCCGTAACGGCCCAGCGGAACGACTCTGGCGCGTTCGGCGAGGTCTGCGCCGCTCAGGCCATACGTGTTGATGAACCCCGGCACGACACCGTTGACGCGCACGCCGTAGGGCGCCAGGTCAAGGGCGAGGGCGCGGGTAAACGCTTCCACGCCTCCCTTCGCGGCGTCGTAGGCGGTGAAGCCCCGGTGAGACCTGGTGGCCCCGCCGCTGGACACGTTGATGATGACGCCCTGACGGCGTTTGACCATGCCGGGCGCGGCGCGGCGGGCACACAGGAACATGCTGCGCAGGTTGGTGTTCAGCAGGGCGTCCCACCAGTCGGGGTCGGCGTCCAGAAAATGCCGCTGATCCGAAATCAGCGCGGCGTTGTTCACCAGCACGTCCACCCGGCCCAGTTCGCGCTCGGTCTGGTCGAAGAAAGCGTCCACAACTTCTTTTTTCGACACGTCGCCGTGAATCGGGATGGCCGCGCCGCCCGCCGCCTGAATTTCCGAGACCACCGCCTGCGCCGCCTCGACCTTGATGTCGTTGACCGCCACCTGGGCGCCCTCGCGCGCGAACCGCAGCGCGAACGCCCGCCCGATGCCGCCGCCCGCCCCCGTGACCAGCACGGTTTTGCCGCTGAAGCGCCGTCCTGCATTCATTTGCGTCATGCCCTCACCTTATGAGATCCCGGCCTCGATTCTCTCGCGGTGATGCCGCGTGTGCCCGGCAGTCACGCGCAGCCAGCCCAGCGGGTCGATCAGGCCGAACGCCGGGTGAAAGAATTTCCGTTCACTGGAAGCGTCCACCGGCACGCTCAACCACTCGCGGCTGGCGGCGATGCGGGCCAGCAGGTCTTCGGGCGTCGCTTCGCCCGTAGGCACCGTTCCGGGCGGGGCCAGGCGTTTGCCGTCCTTCAGGTCGGTGTATTTCTGCGGCATGTCGGGGATGGGTTTGTCCGACAGCAGCAGCCGAATGACCTTGCTGCTTCCCTCGTTCGCCAGCACGATGTGTTCCGCTTCCTGCGCGGGCGACCACTCGCACCCCGGCCTGACCTGCTGCCAGCCCTCGCCGCCCGCCCGGCGAATCACGCCCTCCAGCGCCTGCAATTCTGCCGCCAGTTGCGCTGAAAGCTCCGCGCCACTGCCGTACTGAGCGTTTATTTCCCTAAAATCTGCTTCCGCCTGTGCATTCAACATGCCCCAGTGTATGGGCTAGACGGGCAGACAAAATCACGGAACCTAACGGGTGTTAGGTTAAACTGGCAGGTGAACGAAAAACAGCCGACAAGACGCTGAGATCCGCAGCCAGGCTGGCTGATTCTCGTTCAAGGTTCAGGTTTACCACTCCAGGCAGAAGCGAGAAGGGAAATGAAATCAGGCCGTCAAAATCAAGGGCGCACCGCTGGTAATCATGACCGTATGTTCGAAATGGGCGGCCATTCCACCATCCGTGGTGGAGAGGGTCCAGCCGTCGCGCAGCGTGCGCACACGGCCGCTTCTGCCGCTGGACACCATCGGTTCCACCGCAATGACCAGGCCCTCATGCAGCGGTTTTTTCAGGGCGGGATGGTAAAAGTTGGGGACATCCGGCTTCTCGTGAATGGCGCGCCCAACGCCGTGTCCCTGCAGTTCACGCAGCAGGGTAAAGCCGCGCCGCCTGACTTCCGTTTCGATGGCCCGGCCGATCCCGTTCAGCGGCCGGCCGGCCCGCGCCACTTTCATGGCCTGTGCAAAGGCCGCCTCAGCGCAGGCGATCAGGCGCGAAGCCACAGGCGAAACGGGGGGAACCGCCACGGTCAGGGCCGCGTCGGCAACGTAACCGCCCACATTCGGCGTGACATCGAGGCACACGACGTCGCCGGCCGCCAGGGGACGGTGGGTCGGCAAGCCGTGAACGATGTCGTCATTCACGCTGATGAAGACGTTGACCGGCGCGCCGTACTCTGCACGGGGCGCCGAAAACGCCCCATGTCGAGCGAACAGTTCCCCCGCCAACCTGTCGAGTTCAGCCGGAGTCACGCCGGGTTGGGCGGCGCTCTGCAACATTCTCAGCGTGTGCGCGACGACCTGCCCGGCCCGCTTCATGCCTTCCAGATCACGTTCATTGTTTATCGTCATGTACGATTTTAGCCCGTTTGAAAGGAGTTTCCATGACCAACGCACCTGAAATCCTCCGTCCCGCTTCCTACGTTTACGGCCAGTGGCACAGCCACCCCGAAGGGCAGACGCTTTACGACGCCATTTACGGGCGCCCGGTGGCGGTCATTTCCAGTGAGGGCATTGATTTCGCCCAGGCGCTGGCCTACGGGCGCGAGAAGGGCGCCGAACTGCGAAAAATGACCTTCCACGCCCGCGCGCGCGCCCTGAAAGCCCTCGGCAATTACCTGATGGAGCGCAAGGAGGAGTACTACACCCTGAACCTGCTGACCGGGGCGACCCGCCGGGACGGCTGGGTGGACATCGAGGGCGGGATCGGCACCATGTTCAGTTACAGCAGCATGGCGCGCCGGGAACTGCCGGACGAGCGCTTCCTGCCGGAAGGCAAGGTCGAGATGCTGAGCAAGGGCGGCACTTTCATGGCCCGCCACCTGCTGGTGCCGCGCGAGGGGGTGGCGGTGCAGATCAACGCCTACAACTTCCCGGTGTGGGGCATGCTGGAGAAGTTTGCCCCGGCCTTTATCGCGGGGATGCCCACGCTGGTGAAACCCGCGCCGCAGACGGCCTACCTGACCGAGCGCGTGGTGCGCGACATGATCGCCTCGGGCCTGCTGCCGGAGGGATCGCTGCAACTGGTGACAGGTGACCCGGGCGACCTGCTCGATCACCTGCTGGAGCAGGACATGGTGGCGTTCACGGGGTCGGCGGCCACCGCGCAGAAGCTGAAGGTTCACCCCAACATCGTGAACCGCAGCATTCCCTTCAATGCCGAGGCCGACAGCCTGAACGCGGCGGTGCTGGGGCTCAGCGTAAAACCCGAAGACCCCGAATTCACGCTGTTCGTGAAGGAAGTGGCCCGCGAGATGACCGGCAAGGCCGGGCAGAAATGCACCGCCATTCGCCGCCCCCTGGTGCCGCGCCACCTGGTCGACCCGGTGATCGAGGCACTGAAAAAGGAGCTGAGCAAGGTCACGCTGGGCGACCCGGCGCGCGACGACGTACGCATGGGTGCCCTGGTCAGCGTGGATCAGCGCGAGCGTGTGCGCGAAACGCTGGAGAAATTCAGGGCAGACAGCGAAGTGGTGATCGGTGGTCAGGAAGGCGACCTGCTGGGCGGTGACCGTGAAAAAGGCGCCTTCCTTAACCCGACGCTGCTGCTTTGCCGTGATCCGCTGAACGCAAAAACGCCGCATGAGCTGGAGGCGTTCGGCCCGGTGGCGACCCTGATGCCTTACGACACGCTGGAGGACGCCATCAAGCTCACGAAGATGGGCCGGGGTTCACTGGCCGCGTCGGTGATGACGCACGACCGCGCCGAGGCCACCGAACTGGTGCTGGGCATGGCCAGCAGCCACGGGCGCATCCTGGTCTTGAACCGTGAGGACGCCAAGGAAAGCACCGGCCACGGCTCGCCGCTGCCGCAACTGCTGCACGGTGGCCCCGGCCGGGCCGGTGGCGGCGCGGAGCTGGGCGGCATCGCGGGCGTGAAGCACCACATGAACAAGGTGGCGGTGCAGGCCGACCCCACCACCCTGATGGCGATCACGAAGGAATACATTCCCGGCGCGGCTGTCCGGGAGGACACGCTTCACCCCTTCCGCAAGAATTTCGACGAGATTCAGATCGGCGACAGCCTGCTGACGCACCGCCGCACCGTGACGGAAGCCGACATCGTGAACTTCGCGGGCCTGACCGGCGATCACTTCTACGCGCACCTGGATGAGATCGGCGCGAAGGAGGGCATTTTCGGCAAGCGTGTGGCGCACGGGTACTTCGTGATTTCCGCCGCCGCCGGGCAATTCGTGTGGGCGGCGCCGGGGCCGGTGCTGGCGAACTACGGCCTGGAAAATCTGCGCTTTGTGGAACCCGTCGGCATCGGCGACACCATCCGCACCCGCTTGACCTGCAAACGCAAGATCCGCAAAGACCTGCGCCCCGGCGAAACCCGCCCCACCGGGGTCGTCGAGTGGCACTCGGAGGTCACCAACCAGCATGACCAGCTGGTCGCCACCTACGACATCATGACCCTGGTGGAACGCCCCCGCGACGAGTTCGACCCGCCTGTGGAACGACAGCCCGAGGAGCAGACCGCACAAGCTTAATCCAGCAAGTCCTGACCGGAGACCCGTGATGAGCGGAACTCCGGTCTTTGCTGCTGTCCTTTGTCTACCGCCAGATTTAGGAAGGTGACAGCCATGTCAGGCCCGGCATGAATAGTGAAGGTGATGTTGCCGTCCGTTCACCCCCCAGATCTGTTCAGCCGCCTGGAGCGCATGAAGCAGCGCAGTGTTGCGGCTTTCTTTCTGGGTGGGGCGGGCATGACTGTGATCTCCCTGGTGCTTCCGACCCAGGGCGCGGTGGATGCCAGGCTGGGCATTCTCCTGCTCCTGTTCAGCTTGCTGCTGGGTGGAATTCAGCTGGTTGTGGCCCGCCAGAGGCGGGGGCAGGTTGAGGTACGGGACAGTCTGATGATGCTGCTGGGGAACGTTTGCGTGATCGTGGCGGCCCTGGGAGAAACGCTGCGTTTCGGCTCGCAGGTGTCCGCGCAGGTCATGTTGTGGCCCATGGTGTTCGCTGCCGGGTTTCTGGGACGGCGCTGGTGGCCCTGGCAGGCGCTGCTGGGCACACTGGGGTTGTTCATTCTGGGGTACGCCAAGGCGCTGTGGATCGGTGCTGGTGGGGCGTGGTGGGTCGATTCACTGGTGGTGGCGGTGTCCATGCTGGTGACCGGGGTGGTCGTGGTTTACTTTCGCCTGGCCGCAGAGCGTGAGGCGCAGGAACTCTCACGCCAGAGCGTCACCGATCCGCTGACCGGCCTTGCCAATCGGCGGGCCTTATCTGACGAATTTGCCCGTTTGCTCCGGTGCACCCCACCTTCTCATCAGGTGGCCCTGGTCATGTTCGACCTGGATTACTTCAAGCGCGTGAACGATGAATTTGGTCATCAGGTCGGGGATCAGGTGTTGCAGACGGCAGCCCGCCTCCTGGGTGCGCAGGCGGGGCAGACTCACCTGCTGGCCCGCATGGGCGGCGAGGAATTCCTGTGGGTCTTGCCCGGCCCGGACGCGAATGCCCTGGGCACGCAGGTGGAAGGCCTCCGCTTTAGCATCAGTCAGGACGCCGCCATGCGCGGGGTGACCCTCAGCGCTGGACTGGTCATCCGGGAACGGCACACGCTGACTTCAGGGGACTGGCTGGAGCTGCTGACCCTGGCTGACCGGGCCCTGTACCAGGCAAAAGATGATGGCAGAAACTGCCTCCGTATTGCGCCTGACACACTCCTGGCAGCCTGCCCGCTTACGGGGTAACTCGTGCCCTGACCGTCCCGTCGGCCCATTCCAGGGTCAGGGTCTCCCCGGCCCTGACCTGCGCGGCCTGCGTCACAGGCTGCCCGGCTGGGCCGCGCACCAGGGCGTACCCGCGTTTCAGGGTGCGCTCGGGGGTGAGACCCAGGGCCTGCCGCATCAGGTGATCCACGCTGGCAGAGGCGTGGTCGAGGTTCCGCGCAGCGGCGGCACGCACCCGGTCTTTCAGCCACTCGGTGCCCGCGTCGGCGTCCACCAGCTGCTGGGCGGCGTGCGCGTGGACGGTGCGAATGTCCTGCTGGGCCTGCGCCGCGCCCTGCGCGATCAGCCGGATCAGGTGCGCGGCGGCCTTGCTGGGCGTGTCCGTGCGCGTGTGCGCCACCTCGTCGAGCAGGGTGTCGTCGCGTGCGTGTCCCAGACCCGTGACCACCGGGGCCGGAAAGGTCGCCAGGGCACGGGCGACCCTTAAATCGTTGAGCCACGCCAGGTCGCTGACCGCCCCGCCCCCGCGAAGAATCACCAGGGCGTCGAGGGGTTCCTCGGCGTGCAGTTCGCGCGCCGCCTCCACAGCCCGCGACAGGCTGCCGGACGCCTCGCGGCCCTGAAAGGTGGCCTCCAGGTACACCGGGTGAATCACTTCCAGCGCCTCCAGCCGGTCCATTTCGCGCCGGAAGTCGCCCAGCCCCGCGGCCTCCTGCGGCGAGATGACGACCAGCCGGTCGATGTCCTGCGGGGCTTGCAGCAGGCGGTTCAGGCCATACACGCCCTCCAGCACCAGCGTTTCGCGCATGGCCTCCAGGCGCTGCGCCGCCTCGCCCAGCGTGAATTCCGGCGACACGTCCAGAATGTGCAGCGAGAACCCGTACTGCTCATGGAATTCCGCCGTGCAGTAGAGCAGCACCTTCTGGCCCGCCGCGAACAGCCCGCCGGTGGCCTTCCTGAATTTTGCCTCCAGGGCAAAGCGCTCCCGCGCCCACAGGGTGGCCCGGCACTTGGCCAGCTCACCGTCTGCTCCCAGTTCGACCAGATCCAGGTACAGGTGCCGCCGGTCCGTAACCGAGGCGATTTCGGCCCGCACCCACACCGCCCCCGGCACGCCCCGCGCAATGACCTGCCCCACGTAAGCCAGCACCTCCGAGAGTTCCAGGAAATGCTCGGGCGGGCGCTGGGGTTCCGTTTTCTGGCGTCTGGGCATAAGGCAGGGGGGGCAAAGAAAAGCCTGGCTACAGCTTACAACCTGCCGCCCAGCACGCGCCCGGCCACGGCGGCCAGCACACCCAGGCCGACACTGCTCAGGGCGTACAGCAGCGCCGCGCCGCCCCGGCCTTCGCGCAGGAGCAGGTCCATTTCGGTGCTGAAGGTGGAAAAGGTCGTGAAGGCGCCCAGCACGCCTGTGCCGAACGCTACGCGCGCGGCTTCCGGCCACAGGCCGCGCCCCACCAGGGCCAGGGTCAGGCCCAGCAGAAAAGACCCCAGCACGTTAATCAGCAGCACCGCCAAAGGAAACGCAACCACCGGAAAGCCCAGGCGACCCGCCAGCGGCGCCAGCAGCAGCACCACGCCCTGCCGGCAGGCCGCCCCGAGCGCGCCCCCCAGCATCAGGTACAGCCACAGGCCCAGCTTCACAGCAGGCAGCATACCCCGCGCCCCACGCACTACCATCAATTTCATGATTCGCGCCAAATGCCTGTCCACGGGCCAGGAGTTGACCTGGACAGGCCAGATCACCGACGTGTGGGTGGACACGCAAGACCCCACGCCGCAGGAACTGTCCGCCCTGCGAGCCGCTTTCCCATTCAACCGTTTTGCGCTGGAGGACGCCCTGGAACGCGGGCACTGGTCACGCGCCGAGCAGTACCCGGAGCACGCTTTCATCACCATTCGCAGTTACGCCGCTCCCGAAACGGCCGACGAGTTCACCGAGCGCGTGAGCCTGTTCGTGTTCCGGGAGGCGGTGGTCAGCCACAGCATGCACGGCACGCTGGCCCTGAACAGGGTGTGGGCCTTGACCGGGCGCGACTCCGTAAACACCCCGCAGGAGGTGACTTACGAGGTGCTCGATCACACGGCCGACACCTTCTTCGTGCTGGCCGACACGCTGGAGGCGCAGGTGGACGACCTGGAAGAGACTGTGTTCAGAAGCACGCGCCAGAGCCGCGTAGCGGACGTGTTCGACCTCAAGCACCTGATCGGCCCGGCCCGCCGCCTGGCCAGCGATGCCCGCGAGGCCGCCGCGCTGCTGGGGCGGCACGCCAGCGCCGCGCCCGCCGACCTGGTGCGCTACCGCGACGCGCAGGACAGTTTCACGCGCGCCGTCAGCCGCTTCGAGGCGCTGCGTGAGCACCTCACCAGCCTGCTCGACCTGCACCTGAGTTTGCAGGGGCAACGCATGAACGAGGTGATGCGCACCCTGACCGCCGTCAGCGTGATTTTCCTGCCGCTGACCTTCCTGGCGGGCGTGTGGGGCATGAACTTCGAGCACATGCCGGAGTTGAGAAGCCCTTACGGGTACGCTTTCGCCTGGGCGTGCTTTATTGGCATCGGCGCGGCGCTGGCGTACTACTTCAAACGGCGCGGGTGGTGGTGACCCTCACCGGACGTAACTGGCGCCGTTGATGTCCAGCGTGGCCCCGGTCATATGCCTGGCCAGTCCCGAGGAAAGAAAGGCGATGGTGTGGGCGATGTCCTCGGGCGGTGCGGCGTCGCCCAGGGGAAGCTCACGGGCCATCTCCTCGGCGTGGTCGCGGAGGTACGCGGAGGCCATGTCGGTGCGCACCCAGCCGGGCGCGATGGCGTAAGCCAGGATGCCCTCGCGGGCGTACCCGCGCGCAATGCTTTTCGTCAGGGAGATCAGGCCGCCCTTGCTGGCCGCGTAGTGCATGGCATCCGGGGTATCCCCCCGGAAGGCCGCGCGGCTGGCGACGTTAACGATTGTTCCGCCCCCTCGCGTACGAAAGTGCAGGATAGCCTCGCGGCACAGGTCAGCCGCCGCAATCAAGTTCACTTGCAGGGTACGCGACCAGATTTCATCCCACTGCACTTGCGGGTCGTCCACGCTGGCGCTGGGGAAAATCCCGGCGTTGTTCACCAGCACGTCCACCCGGCCTTTCCAGGTCACCGCATCCCGAAATAGTGACGCGGCGATGCCCGCTTGCGAGAGGTCGCCGCCCAGCGCGGTCGCTCTCCCCTCCCCTATCTCCTGCACGGCGGCCTGCGCTTCCCCGGCGCTCTGCCCGTAATGCACGATCACGCAGGCCCCCGCCTGCGCCAGCACCCGGCAGGTCGCCGCCCCGATCCCGCGTGAGCCGCCCGTCACCAGAACCACCTTGCCGGTCAAGTCGATCATGCGTTCATTTGAGCGCAAAATGATGGGCATGTCTCTTTCCGGGCAGGCCATTGATGCGGTGACCAGCGGTGAGGTCAAGCGCGTGCTGCGGCAGCGGGGATTTAAGAAGGATGGCCGCACCTTCAGACGGCAGGTGGGTGGGCACTGGCTCATCGTGAACATTCAGGCCAGTCAGGGGAATACGTGGGATGAGGCGCGATTTTACGTGAATCTGGCCGTGTACTACCCGGTTCTCGGAGTTGAGAGGGGCTGGCCTGTGCCTGAGAAACCCAGGGAGATTCACGGGCAATTCCGCCGACGGCTGGAGCCTGAAGGTGCGGGCTGGTGGACGTTGACGCCAGCAAGTGACGTGCAAAGCGTTTCAGCGGAAGTTGCCGAACTTCTTCTTTCAAGCGGTTTGCCCTGGCTAGAGCAAACAGCCAAGCAAAAAGAGCCACCCCAGTCCACGGAGTGACTTTTATTGAGAGACCTTTTACATGGCTTCCAGCATCAGCCGGTCGGGGTTTTCCAGCAGGCGGATGACTTCCTTGCAGAAGCGGGCGGCTTCCGCGCCGTCGACCAGGCGGTGGTCGAACGACAGGCTGAGGTACATCATGTGCGCGACCACGATGTTGTCGTTTTCGTCCACGATGGGACGCTTGACGATGCTGTGAATGCCCAGGATGGCGGCGTCAGGCACGTTGATGATGGGGAAGCTGAACAGGGCGCCGATGCTGCCGATGTTGGTGATGCTGAAGGTGCTGCCGGTCAGTTCGTCGGGTTGCAGTTTGCCCTCGTTGGCGCGGGCAGCCAGATCGACGACCTCGCGGGCCAGGTCGAAGACACTCTTCTGGTTCACGTCCCTCAGTACCGGCACGGTCAGTCCGGCGGGGGTGGCGACGGCCATACCCATGTTGTAGTAGCGCTTGTTCACGATTTCCTGGGTGGCCTCGTCGAAGCTGCTGTTCAGGCTGGGGTACTTGCGCAGCGCCACCGCCACGGCCTTGAAGATGAACGGCAGGTACGAGAGCTTCACGTCGGCGTTTTTCGCCTCTTCCTTCACGCGGCTGCGGAACTCGACCAGTTTGGTCATGTTCACTTCGTCCACGGTCAGGGTGCGCACGGTGTAGAGGTGGCTGGCCTGCATCTGGTTGCTGATGGCGCGGCGCATTCCACGCAGCGGCGTACGCTCCTCCAGGTGCTCGTAGCCTTTGGGCGTGCGGTACTGCACCGGCGGCACGGGCAGGCCATTGGCGACGGGCGCCTGGGGTTTAGTGGCTTGCGGAACGGCAGCCTGCGCAGGGGCGGCCTGCGGAGCGGCAGTTTGAGGGGCGGCATTTTGGGGGGCAGCAGCTTGATGGGCGCCCGCACTGCCCTGCTGGTGGGCCACCACGTCCTGCACGCGAATGCGTCCGTTCGGGCCGCTGCCCTGCACGTAGGCCAGGTCGATGCCCAGTTCACGCGCCAGCTGGCGGGCGGCAGGCACAGCCAGAATGCGGCCCTCGTTGCGAATTTGTGGCGCAGCGGCGGCGGTTGCGCGGCTACCCAGGCCCTGCACCGTCACTTTCTCGTCGCTGGCGAAGGTCTTGAAGAGGCTGGTACTGTCGTCGTCGGCCTTGGGCAGATGGGTGGCTTCCACGATGCTGCCGCCGCTGTCTCCACCCACCCGCTCGCGTTCCTCCTGCGCCTGCGCGGGCAGTTTCACGTCGGTGGTGGCCGGGTTCTCGGCGCTGTCCTGAATGGCCTGGGTGGCGCTGGGGGCCGCAGCGGAAGCTCCGGCGCCGCTGCCTGTCTCGTCGATCAGGGCAATAACCGAGTGAACCGCCACCACGTCGCCCTCGTTCGCCAGGCGCTGGTGCAGCACGCCCGCGACGGGGCTGGGGAGTTCCACGGTGACCTTGTCGGTCATGACCTCGCACAGGGGCTGTTCCAGCGCGATGGTGTCGCCTTCCTGCACCATCCATTTCAGGATTTCGCCCTCGACGACGCTTTCGGCAAGTTCCGGCAATACGATTTCTTTCATGTGTGACCTCTTTTTTCGGTGATGAGACGCCAGCGCGTTCAATGTTTGATTACAGGAAGATCAGCAGGGCGCGGATGACGCCCCAGGCGGCCAGCAGCGCGCCCAGCACCTGAATCCAGCGTTCCCCGGTGGCGTAGAACCACGCGGCCACCCCCAGAGCGACAAAAATCAGGCTGATGATGAGGGTATCCCACGGGTCGCCCAGCCGCCCCGCCAGCGCGTACAGCAGGAACCCGATCCCCATCCCGATGATGCTGATGACGGGGCGCGGCCAGGGTTTCATCAGTAGTTCAGGGTCTTGACGCACGCAGCGACGATGCGGTTCGCGCCGGGCAGATACACCTTGTCCTGCACGTACGGGTACGGGATGTCGAAGCCCGCGACCTGCGCGACGGGCGCGGTCAGAGAGTCGAAGGCCTGTTCCTGAATGACGTACGCGACTTCGCCCATGAAGTTCGCGGTGCGCGGCGCCTCGCTGACCAGCACGGCGCGGCCTGTTTTCTCCACGCTTTGCAGCACCAGCGGACGGTCCCACGGCAGGATGCTGCGCAGGTCGATGACCTCCACGCTGACGCCCTCGGCGCTCAGGGCCTCGGCGGCCTTCAGCAGATCCGGCATCACACCGCCATACCCGATCAGCGAGAGGTCGCTGCCTTCGCGGCGAATGACGCCCTCACCGATTTTCACGGTGTAATCGTGGTTCGGCACCTCGCCTTTGGCAGCGCGGTACAGGCGTTTGGGCTCGAAGTACATCACCGGGTCTTCGCTGCGAATCGCGGCTTTCAGCAGGCCCTTGGCGTCGTAGGGGGTGCTGGGCATCACGACTTTCACGCCGGCCATGTGCGCGTAGTAACTTTCGGGGCTCTGGCTGTGGTGGTGGCCGCCCTTCACGCCCCCGCCCGACGGCGTGCGAATCACCAGCGGCGCGCTGAACTGCCCGCCGCTGCGGTAACGGATTTTGGCCACCTGGCTGAGAATCTGGTCGAAGCCGGGGCCGATGTAATCCGCGAACTGAATTTCCGCGATGGGCCGCAAGCCGCGCACGGCCATGCCCACCGCCGCGCCCACGATGCTGGCCTCGCTGAGGGGCGAATCGAACACGCGCTTTTTGCCGAAGCGTTCCTGCAACCCGGCGGTCGCCATGAACACCCCGCCGCGTGCACCGACATCCTCACCGAACAGCACCACCCGCGAGTCCTGCTCCATTTCCTCGGCGATGGCTTCCGTGACGGCCTGAATCAGGGTAATCGTGCGGGTCTGCTCCCCCCCACTCTGGACAGCCCCCTCTTGATACTGCTCCTTGGTGGCGGTCATTGCGCTCCTCCGGTCTGCTCGGCCCGCAGGAACGCTTCCTGTTCACGCAGGTGGTCGGGCAGGTCGCTGTAGACGTCCTCGAACATGATGCGCCAGTCGGGTTCACCCGTCGCTTCGGCCTTCAGGACGGCCTCGTCGACTTCGCGGTACGTCGCCTCGATGATGCCGGTGCGTTCCTCGGGCGTGACAGGGTGGCCCAGGCGCTCCAGCAGGGCCTCCACGCGGGCAATGGGGTCGCGGCCCAGCCACTCGTTGACCTCGTCGCGGGTGCGGTAGAACTTCTCGGCGTCGGCGTCGGCGTTGCTGTGAGACCCGACGCGGTAGGTCAGGCACTCGACCAGCGCCGCACCGTGGCCGGCCCGCACCCATTCGGCGGCGTGCGTGCAGACTTCCATCACAGCGATGATGTCGTTGCCGTCGACGTAAAAGCCAGGGATACCGTACGCCCTGGCTTTGATGGCGACGTTCTCGCTGGACATCTGGTCGCGGCTGTGCATGCTGATGGCCCACTGGTTGTTCTCGCACACGAACAGGCAAGGGGCCTTGTTCACGGCCGCCATGTTGACCCCGGCGTGCCAGTCGCCTTCGCTGGTCGCGCCGTCCCCGAAGGTGCAGACGGTGATTTCATCGGTTCCCAGGTACTTCTGCGCAATGGCGGTGCCAGCGGCGGGCGGCACCTGCGAGGCAATAGAGCTGCTGACCGAAGCGAAGTTGAAACGCTTGGAGGCGAAGTGGTGGGGCATCTGCCGTCCGCGCGAGGTGTCGCTGTTCGTTCCGAGGTACTGGCTCAGCAGCTCGAACACCGGAATACCCAGGGCCATGCCCAGCACGTGGTCACGGTAATACGGCCAGACCCAGTCGTGCCCGGCGCGCAGGCTGCGGGCCAGACCGATCTGGGTGGCTTCCATGCCGCTGGCCTGCGCGTAGAAGGTGCTGCGGCCCTGGCGCAGCAGCGTAATAAGTTTGCGGTCGAACTCCCGGGCCCGCAGCATCTGGGCGTGCAGGTCGCGCAGCAGTTCCGGGGTGTACTTCTCCGGGAGGGCCTGGGTGGGGGTGCCGTCCGGGTCGACGTACCGAATAGGCTGTGTGGTAAAGGGTTCGATCATTGGGGCGCAGTTCTCCTGATGAGGACGGTTTCGAGGCACACCGCCGGGCTGAATTCAAATATCGAAGTTTGTCTAGCTCACGTGCGAACCGTATTTTAACCGGGCAGCCATGACGTGCGCGTCTTAAGGACGTCCAGTTATTTCAGACTACACGACGTGCGTGAAAAACAAATTGCGCAGCTCAGCCGCAACTTGCAGGAAGTTGCCAAGAATCGCAATACAGCTGCGCCCAAATAAGCGAAGGAGCAGCAACGTTGCTCTCCTTCGGCACGCCTGAGGTTAAGATCAGTAGGCGAAGAACACCAGATCGCGCGGCACGTTCGGGGGAATGGTTCTGCCCTGCTGCGGCACGGCCAGGGATTCGGCCAGTTGCCGCGCCTCTGCCAGATACTCTGCGAAAGGCACCGGGCCGGGAACCTGCTGCGGCCCTTCGCCACCGAACAGCTGGGGGCCCGCACTGTCATGAGGATGAGACCACGCCCCGGAATGCCAGTCGAAGTGGTATAGCGGCACAAACCGCTCACCGTACTCGGCCACGAACTCCAGGGCATCCAGGATGAACTCCACCTCTTCATCCGTGGACCACGGCGCCAGGTTCAGGCGCGTCCAGCCGGGCTTCACTCCCTCCATATCGCCCAGGATGCACTGCAGGTAACGGTCGGAGTGGGCGTCGTCAATGTTCAGCAGGCGGTGGCCGTACGGCCCGGCGCAGGCGCAGCCGCCACGCGACTGAATGCCGAACAGGTCATTCAGCAGCCTGACCACGAAGCGCGGGTGCAACTGTCCCCCACTGGAAGTGCCGACCAGAAACGACAGGAAGGCCAGGCGCGGGGCCTCAGGGTTGCCCAGCACCCGGATGCGCGGATGGAACCGCAGGCGGGCCATCGCCCGGCCGAAGAGTTCGTGCTCACGCGCTGTCAGGTGGGCCACCCCCAGCTCCTCTTTCACCTTGAAGGTCAGGGCCGTGCGCACCTTGCCGATGATGGCGGGGGTGCCGGCGTCCTCGCGCGCTTCGATGTCCGAGATGTAGGCGTGTTTGGAAGGGGTCACGTACTTCACCGTTCCCCCCCCTGCCGTGGTGGGGGTGCTCAGGTGATAGAGGTGCTGCTGGAAGCACAGCAGTCCCGGCGTTCCCGGCCCGCCCACGAACTTGTGCGGGCTGAGAAACACCGCGTCGTAGCCGTCCGGTCGCCCCGGCTTCATGTCGATCTCGACGTAGGGACCACTGGCCGCAAAATCGAAGAAGGCGTGCGCTCCATGCGCGTGGAGCAGTCGCGCCACCGAGCGCGTGTCGGTCAGCAGCCCGGTCACGTTGCTGGCCGCGCTGAACGATCCGATCTTGGGCCGCCCGGCATAGGCAGGATTTTTCAGTTCGACCAGCAGGGCGTCCAGGTCGAGGTTCCCCTTCGGACACAGCGGGATTTCCACCACTTCGGCCAGCGTTTCACGCCAGCTCACCTCGTTGCTGTGGTGTTCGTAGGGGCCGACGAACACCACCGGTCGCTGTTCGGCAGGAAGCGCAGCCAGCACCGTCTCGCGGTGGGCACTGCTGACCGTCAGGCCCAGGATGTCCTGCAGGCGACGCACCGCCGCCGTGCTGCCCGAACCGCAGAACACCAGTTTGCAGGTCTCGTCCCCGCCCAGTTGCCCGCGAATGTAGTCCTGGGCCTGGTGCGTCAGCAGGGTGCTGTGAGCACCGGTGGCGCTGTCCTCGGTGTGGGTGTTGGCGTACAGCGGCAGCACCAGCTCCTCGATGCGGCGCTCCACACTTTTGAGGGGTTTACCGGAGGCCACGTAGTCGGCGTAGGTGACTTTGCGCTGGCCGAACGGCGTAGGCACACTGACATCCTGACCCAGCAGGTCAGCCCTTAACGCGGCGAAGTCCATCTGCCCAGTGTAACGAACACTCCCCTCCTGTTCGTGGATAAAACTCGTCAGTTGCGCGGTATCCCCGGACGCCCAGCCCTCCTCTCACGTCACTTTGCTTTGCCCCAAAAGCGTCTACACTCGTTCGGTGATGAGCGGCTGGAATGTCATGGTGATCGGCGGCGGGCACGCCGGAATAGAGGCGGCCTGGGCGGCGGCGAAGTTTGCGCGCGTGGCCCTGATGATCGGCAACCCCGCCACGCTGGGGCGCATGCCGTGCAACCCGGCGGTCGGCGGCCCTGGGAAAAGTCAACTGGTCTTCGAGATTCAGGCGATGGGTGGTCTGATGGGCCACCTGGCTGACCAGACCGCCATTCACACCCGCGTGCTGAATGCCAGCAAAGGGCCGGCCGTGCAGTCCCTGCGCGTGCAGAACGAGCGCGACGCTTACGCCGAGTACGCGCAGGACATCCTGCTGAACCACCCCAACATCGACATCATCCGCGCGGAAGCGGCCGACCTGGAAACCGACGGGCAGGGTGGCTGGCAGGTGGTGACCACCGACGGCCGCCGCTACGCCGCCCGCAGCGTGGTGATCGCCGCAGGGACGTTTATGCGGGCGCAGACCTGGTATGGCCGGCAAAGCCGCCCGGAGGGTCGTCAGGGCGAGCCGCCCTCACGCTTCCTCTCCTCTGCTCTGGAGCGTGGCGGGCACCGGTTAAAACGGTACAAGACCGGCACACCACCGCGCGTTCGCGCAGATTCGGTGCAGTTTGCCGACCTCCTGGAAATCCCCGCCGACCCTGACCCGCGCGGCTTCACCGGCAAGCCTGGCCCGCTGGCTGCGCGCTCGCCCACCTGGCAGACCCACACCACTGCCCGAACCCATGAGTTGATCCAGCAGAATATCCACGAGTCGCCCATGTACGCGGGTGACATCGAGGGTCTGGGGCCGCGTTATTGCCCCAGCATCGAGGACAAGGTCATCAAGTTTGCGCACCATGACCGCCATCTGCTGTTCGTGGAACCGGACGGCGTGGACACCAGCGAGGTGTACCTGCAGGGCTTCAGCTCCTCGCTGCCGCCGCGCCTGCAGGACGAACTGGTGCGTACCCTGCCGGGCTTCGAGCAAGCAGTTATTCACCGCTACGCCTACGCCGTGGAATACGACGTGGTGGACTCGACCGAGCTGACCCTGAACATGGAGTCGCGCCGCATGCCTGGGATATTTACCGCCGGACAGATCAACGGCACCAGCGGATACGAGGAAGCGGCGGCCCAGGGTCTGATTGCCGGCGCCGCTGCTGCACGCCGTTCCGACGGCCTGAGCGCCCTGCATGTTTCACGTGAAACGGGCTACCTGGGCGTGCTGCTGGATGATCTGGTGTTCAAGGGCAGCGAAGAACCCTACCGCATGATGACCAGCCGCGTGGAGCACCGCCTGCTGGTACGCCAGGACAACGCCGACGAGCGCATGACGCCCCTGGCCCACCAGATGGGCTTGGTGGACGACACCGTTGCCAGTGCTGTGACCGAACGTTACCAGCGCATTGCGGGCGCGGTAGCCCAGCTGGCCACTCAGCGGATTGAGGGCACCGACGGCACAGCCTACCTGCGCCGCCCGGAGTTTCACCTGGACGATCTCGAAGCACTGGGGTTCACGCTGCCGGAACTGAACCGGGCTGACCGTGAAGCGGTGGAGATTCGCATAAAATATGCAGGCTACATCGCCCGCGCCGAGCAGCAGCTCAGATCGGAAGCAAAGGCACGTACACTGACCCTCGCTGAAATTGATTACCAGGCGGTGCCGTCACTGTCCAATGAAGCGCGCGAAAAGCTGTCGCGCTTGCGACCAGGCACTGTCGAGCAGGCCAGCAGGATTGCCGGGGTGCGCACCACTGACATCAGCGCGCTATTGGTGCATCTGCGGCGGGCCAGGATTTCACGGGAAACTTGACGGTGAAACAGCCGGTTTAAATCGGGCCGGATCACTTGACCCACCGGGCGTTTCACGGGAAACTTGACGGTGAAACAACCGGGAGGTTTCTTTGACGGAATTTGAACAAGGCCTGCTGCTGGGCGTCCTGATCGGCGAGGGTCACTTTGGTGGGGATGGCCGCCAGCCCCAGATTACGGTGCGTATGCACACCAAACACGCCCAACTGTTTCAGACGCTGGTGAGGTTGTGTCCGGCTTCCAAGCTGTACGGGCCATATGAACACGGTGGCCGCAGCTATTACCAGTGGATGGTGCGCGGCGATTCCCTGCGGCAGCAACTCGTGCCCCTGCTGGACAGGTTGCCACTGCAACAGACCGATACGCACGTCTACGAACGCTATATGGACATGAAAGAGAGGTACGCCCTGTGAGCAGCATGACCGGGAACGGGGAAGCCCTGCTACTGGGCGGCGCGGCGGCATTAGGAATCAAGCTTGAGGCCGAGCAGGTCGCCGCCTTCAGGCAGTTGTACGCGCTGCTGCTGGAAGGCAACGCCAGACTGAACCTGACCGCCCTGAAAACCGAACAGGACATCGTGCTCAAGCATTTCGTGGATTCGCTGTCGTGCCTGCGGGGTTATCACCTTGACACCCCGGCGAAAGTCCTCGACCTGGGAACGGGTGGCGGCTTTCCGTCTCTGCCGCTAGCCATTGCCCGCCCCACACTGGAGCTGGTGCCGATGGACGCCACGCGCAAGAAGATCGACTTCGTGCGTGAAACGGCCCACACCCTGGGGTTGTCCCGGGTGACGCCCGTCGTGGGGCGCGCAGAAACCCTCGGGCGAGACCCCGAATTGCGTGCCCAGCACGACCGGGTGGTGGCGCGCGCCGTGAGTGCCTTGCCGATCCTGGTGGAACTGGCGCTGCCTTTTCTGAAGGTCGGGGGGCTGCTGCTGGCTCAGAAAGGCGCGCTGTCCGGCGATGAACTGGACGCCGGCGCACAGGCCGCGCTGGAAGTGGGGGGGCGGATTCAGGAAGTGGACGAGTTCACCCTGCCCAGCCTAGGCGACGCACGCACGCTGGTGGTCGTCGAGAAAATCAGAGCGACCCCGCCGCGTTACCCGAGGCGCGACGGACTTCCCAACCAGCAACCGCTATTCTGGACAGCCAAGGGATAGGAGACGAATGAAGACAATTGGAATCGTCAACCAGAAAGGTGGAGTGGGGAAGACGACCACCGCCGTGAACCTGGCGGCTTACCTGGCGGCCGGGGGCCGCAAAGTCCTGCTGCTGGATATGGATCCCCAGGGAAACGCCACCAGTGGCCTGGGCCTGCGCGGTTCGGCGCATGGCCTGTACGAGGCCCTGGGGGAACCGTCGCGCAGCGGCGAATACACGCTGCCCAGCACCCAGGAAAACCTGAGCGTGCTGCCGGCCACGCCCGATCTGGCCGGGGCCGGCGTGGAACTGGCCGACGACCCGGACGCCCTGGCGCGGCTGCTGGCCAGCATCCAGGGCTATGACCTGGTGGTGGTGGATGCCCCACCCAGCCTGGGGCCTCTCACCGTCAACATCCTGGCGGCGGTCGATGCCCTGGTGATTCCGGTACAGGCCGAGTACTACGCCCTGGAGGGCCTGGCTGGCCTGATGGAAACCATCGAGCGCGTTCAGGATGGCCTGAACCCCAGGCTCAAGGTGCTGGGCGTGGCCCTGACCATGCTGGACAGCCGCACCAACCTGGCCCAGGAAGTCGAGAGCATGGTCCGGCAGCACTTCGGCGAACTGGTGTTCTGGTCCGTGGTCCCCAGAAACGTGCGGCTCAGCGAAGCCCCCAGTTTCGCCAAGGCCATCAACACCTTCGCCCCTCTTTCCAGTGGCGCCGCCGCTTACAAGCGCCTCTCCGAGGAGGTACTGCAACGTGTCGAAAAAATCTAGTCTAGGGCGGGGCCTCAGCGCTCTGATTCCTAAAAAGGAAGTGGAGGCGGGCAGCGGCACGCAGGTGCAGTCCCTCAGCCTGAATCTCGTCACCCAGGCCGCCTACCAGCCCAGGCAGGTGTTCGAAGCTGGAGCCCTGGCAGAACTGGCCCAGAGCATCCGTGAAAAGGGCGTGCTGCAACCCCTGCTGGTGCGCCCACGCGGCGACGCCTTCGAGATCGTGGCCGGCGAACGCCGCTGGCGGGCCAGTCAATTGGCGGGCCTCAGTGAAATTCCGGTGATTATCCGCGACCTGGGCGACCGAGAGGCGCTGGAAATTGCGATTATCGAGAACCTGCAACGCGAAGACCTAGGAGCGCTGGAAGAAGCCCGCGCCTACCAGGCCCTGCTCGACCACGGCCTGAACCAGGAAGGGGTGGCGCAGGCGGTCGGGAAGGGGAGAAGCACCGTGACCAACGCCCTGCGGCTGCTGACCCTGCCGGAAGCCGCCCTGAAGGCCCTGGACGGCGGCCAGATCAGTGCCGGACATGCGCGGGCGATTCTGGCCCAGCCGGAAAAAGACCGCGCCTGGGCCCTGGAGCAGATCACCACGCGCGGCCTGAACGTCCGGGAAGCCGAAGCCCTGAAGCGGGAGAGCAGGGCGCCACAGCCGATCAAGGTCAACCCGCCGCGCGCCTACCGTCAGGTGGAACTTGACCTAAGCCGCCGCACCGGAACGAAAGTCAAAATCACCGGCGAGGACAAAGGCAAGGTGGAATTCAACTATGCCTCCCGCGAGGAGCTGGATCGTCTGCTGAACCTGCTTGGGTACGAGGCCGAGGAGTAATACGGAACTAAATTGAGTTCAGAACATTTCGAATCCAAGGGAAGAAGGTGAGCGAGCGGACCACTGAAGGATTGGCCATCAGGCGCTGGCACTCCTGACTCAACACCTCCTCGACCTCATCCAGGGATTTGAACGTCCGGTTCGCCACCGGACGTTTCACCTGACCGACCAGCGGCTCTGCGGGCG